>JBDTRM010000024.1:0-29174 GCA_039931675.1 Bacteroidia bacterium
CAGTTATGGCAAGCGATGCATTTTTCCCGTTTCCTGATTGCGTGGAGATTGCTCACAATGCTGGGGTACATGCAGTGATACAGCCTGGCGGTTCAATCAAAGACCAATTGTCAATTGATTATTGCAATCAAAATAAAATGGCAATGGTGGTTACAGGAGTAAGACATTTTAAACATTAGAAGAGAGTGAAAGAGAAGGTGAAGGTGAAAGGGACATTGAATCATTAGAAACAGTTGAAATAAAAATTGAAAATATAAAGCTAACAGCCAAAGGCTAACAGCTAAAGGCTAAAAGCTAACAGCAAAAAATATGGGACTATTTGATATACTCACGCAGGAAATTGCCATTGACCTCGGAACGGCTAACACGCTCATCATCCACAATGATAAAGTTGTCGTTGATGAGCCTTCGATTGTAGCGATTGACCGTACAACAGGAAAGGTTTTGGCTGTGGGAAAGCAGGCGCAGATGATGCACGGTAAAACGCATGAAAATATCAAAACAATCCGCCCGCTGAAAGATGGTGTGATAGCAGATTTTGATGCGGCTGAGCACATGATACGTGGCATGATAAAGATGATTAATCTTGGGAGTAAAGTTTTTCAACCTTCACTGCGCATGGTTATTTGTATTCCTTCTGGAATTACAGAAGTTGAGAAACGTGCTGTGCGCGACTCGGCAGAACATGCAGGAGCTAAAGAAGTTTATTTGATTCATGAACCAATGGCTGCTGCAATTGGTATTGGTATTGATGTGGAAGAACCAATGGGAAACATGATTATTGATATTGGTGGCGGCACAAGCGAGATTGCAGTTATTGCACTTGGCGGTATAGTTTGCGACCAATCTCTCCGTGTAGCAGGCGATGGTTTTACTTCTGATATCTGGGATTACATGCGCAGGCAGCACAACATTTTAATCGGTGAGCGCAGTGCTGAAAGAATTAAAATCGAAGTTGGTTCGGCATTGCCTGAGTTAGAAAATCCGCCTACTGATTATGCTGTTCATGGTCGCGATTTGATGAATGGAATTCCAAAAGAGATAACTGTTTCTTATACTGAAGTTGCTCATGCTTTGGATAAATCGATTTCGAAAATTGAAGAAGCAATTTTAAAAGCTTTGGAAATGACACCACCTGAATTGAGTGCAGACATTTATCGCACAGGAATTTATTTAACCGGTGGCGGTGCATTGCTTCGCGGTCTTGATAAGCGCATCTCTATGAAAACAAAATTACCTGTTCACGTTGCTGAAGACCCTTTACGCGCTGTGGTTCGCGGTACAGGCATCGCTCTGAAAAATATCGGAAGGTTTAAGTTTTTAATTCCATAATTATTCTACAATTTGGATAAAGGTAAATAGTTTAACCTTAAATTTCAATACAAACCTTAGTTGAAAACCATGACGGTATCGCAAAACCTTATTACCTTATCTCTCAGGAAAATAAGGTATCCCGATTAATCGGGAGTAATACATATAGAGATTAAATTTTCTACTAAGGTGCTCCTGCTAAAGAAAATAAATAACAACAAATTAGGCTGTTTTATGTAAACAGATATAGTTCACAATTTACCGTTGGCAATTTTTTCATTCATCAAATGATTTATGATTTAAGTCTTTCTATTTTCACAGAAAAAATAAAGGTCGGTTGCCTTTTGCTTTTTGCCTCTTGCCTCTTGTTGTATGCGTAACCTCTTTCAATTACTTTGGAATAATAATTTCTTCCTGCTGTATGTGATACTGCAGGGAGTTTGTTTTTATTTGATTGTTGATGAACAGAAATATCACCAGGCTGCTGTGCTTAACTCTGCTAATTCTTCGGTAGCAAAGATTATGTCAACAGTTAACGAGGCTAAAGTTTATCTCGCACTTCGCCAGAATAATGAATCGCTTGCATTGGAGAATGCACAGCAGAAAGCTTTTGATTCCACCAAATTTTTCGACACGCGAACTCAAACATTTACAATTAAGGACACCGCATATTTAATTCAATATACTTACACCCCTGCAAAAGTTGTAAATAACAACACCAATAAGCGCAACAATTTTCTTACGCTTGATAAGGGTTTGGCAAATGGCATAAGACCAGATATGGGAGTGATTTCGGCAGGTGGTGCAGTGGGAGTTGTAAAAGATGTATCAGAACATTTTGCAACAGTGCAATCACTTCTTCACTCAAAAACCAAGGCAAGTGTTCGTTTGAAAAATGGTTTTTACGGGCCCCTTACCTGGGATGGTGTTGACCCAAAGTTTGCAACGATAAGCGATATCTCTGCAAATGTACCTGTTCATAAAGGGGATACAATTATTACCACTTCTTTCTCAACTTTATTTCCCGAAGGAATTTTGGTAGGTCATGTTGAAAAAGTGGAGGCAAATCCTGCCGGTGATTTTCTTAAAATAACAGTTCGGCTTTCTGCAAACTTCAGCAACCTCAGTTATGTTTACATAGTGAATAACAAGTTTAAATTAGAACAGCAGCAATTAGAAGCGCATACTGATTCAGTGGACAAAAATGCTAATTGATATTTTTAAAATCTTATTAAGGTTTATTGTGTTGGTGCTTGTACAAGTCACCTTGCTCAACAATATTCAATTAAGCGGACTTGTCAATCCGTATTTATATGTGATGTTCATTCTGGTGTTACCGTTTAATATGCCTAAGATGGTCGTGATGGTTTTTGCAATGATAACAGGAGTGGTAGTAGGCGTGTTTACCAATACTGCCGGGCTTCATGCGGCTGCCTGCATAACACTTGCATTTGTAAGACCGGGTGTTTTAAAACTCCTTTCTCCCCGCGAAGGCTACGAAGCAGAAACAAGTCCTACCATAAGAGATATGGGGTTTCGCTGGTTTATTATTTATTCAGCTATACTTGTTTTCATTCACCATCTCGTTTTATTTTTTCTCGAAGTTTTTCGTTTCAACGAAGTTGCCGTTACCTTTACACGGGTTATTTTCAGCAGTTTTTTCACGCTGTTACTGATTGTAATAAGCCAATATCTTTTCAGTAAAACAAGAGCCGAAAGATGAACAGTGATTCTAATCAGCGAACAATTATTATAGGTGTTTTTACTTTAGTTATCCTTATCTATATAGCACGCCTGTTTTACATACAGGTGATTGACAGCAGTTATGTGGCATCGGCAAATAATAACGTACTCCGTTACGTAACTCAATATCCCGCCCGTGGTTTTGTTTATGACCGCAAAGGAAAACTCATGGTTTATAATCAACAGGTGTATGACCTGATGGTAACACCACGTTTGGTAAAGCAAATTGATACGGCAGATTTCTGCAGCATCATGGGCATCACCATTGATGATTTTGCTAAACGCATGATTAAAGCAAAAAGTTATTCGCGTTACAAGGCATCGCTTTTTGAAAAACATCTTTCATCAGAAACCAATGCCAAGGTACAGGAAAAGATGTACAAGTTCAGCGGTTTTTATACAGAGGCGCGTACTATCAGGATGTATCCGCAACCCATTGCAGCGCATCTTTTAGGATACATTGGCGAGGTGGATGATAAGTTAGTTGAGAAATTTCCTTACTACAAATCGGGCGATTACATTGGAGTTTCAGGAATTGAAAGCTCGTATGAAGTTGCTTTGCGAGGCAAGCGCGGGCTAAGAGTTGTGATGGTGGATGTTCACAATAATGAAAAAGGACGTTTTCAAAATGGGCAATATGATTCATCGGCTGTTGCAGGAGAAAACCTGATGCTTTCTATTGATGCGGATTTACAGGCTTATGCAGAAAAGCTGATGCAAAACAAACGCGGTGGAATCGTTGCAATTGACCCAGGCACAGGCGAAATTCTTACTATGTTATCGGCACCTG
The DNA here is from genome assembly GCA_039931675.1 of Bacteroidia bacterium. Taxonomy (GTDB): domain Bacteria; phylum Bacteroidota; class Bacteroidia; order AKYH767-A; family OLB10; genus JAEUTH01. The sequence continues at coordinate 3,845 of JBDTRM010000024.1, forward strand.
CTTATGATCCCAACTTGCTGGTAGGTCGCGTGCGTGCTCATAACTATGGCGTGTTGCTCCAGGATAAAGAAAAGCCTTTATTCAATCGTGCTATGATGGCGTATTATCCTCCCGGTTCTACGTTCAAATTAATCAATGCGCTAACGGGATTAGATGAAGGTGTTATCACCGACCATACCATGTTTGGTTGTCATGGCGGTTTTGGTATAGGGAGTGTGTTTGTACATTGTCATCCGCACCCAAGCCCTGTTGATGTGCGCACAGCGGTTGCTATTTCATGCAATGCTTTTTATTGCCAAACCTACCAGGCTGTTCTGAATAACTCAAAATATAAATACACCGAAGATGCTTACAATGCATGGCGCGATTATGTTTTGAGTTTCGGAATAGGAAGAAAATTAAATGTTGATATGCCACATGAATTGAAAGGCAACGTACCTACATCGCAATACTTCGATAAATTATATGGACGCAATCATTGGAAATTTTCAAATGTTATTTCGCTTTCAATTGGTCAGGGTGAATTAGGAATTACACCTTTGCAAATGGCAAACACTATTGCTGTTATTGCAAATCGTGGTTTCTATTATGTGCCTCATGTGGTGCATGCAATTGGTAACAGAAAATATTTGCCAAAAGAATTTACAGTTAAAAATTATTCAAAAGTGGCTCCCGAAATTTTTGATATTGTTCAGGATGGAATGCAAAAAACAATGGAAGCAGGAACAGCACGCGCATCTGCTGTTAAAGGAATTACAATATGCGGTAAAACAGGAACAGCGCAAAACCCTCACGGAAAAAATCACTCTGTATTTGTATGTTTCGCTCCGCGTGACCATCCAAAAATTGCCGTGGCAGTGTTAGTTGAAAATGCAGGACAAGGTGCATGGTTTGCCGCACCTATTGCAACATTGATGATTGAAAAATATCTTACCGATTCAATAAGCACACCATCGAAAGTAAAAGAAAAGAAAATGTTAGATGCTGTGATTATTGAACAGCCGAAGGATAGTACGGGTAAAGTTGAAGATGAATAAATTGGTTTACGGTTTTGGATTTGGGCTACTTGCGCGCGATTGTATCGCGTGCATCAGCAACTTTAAAACATAAACTCAAAATGATAGGAGAAACAAATAATTTTGTGATTGATTTATGCGAAGTAATAATAAGCACGCGAAACAATCGGACGCGAGAAAGTTTAACCTTAAATTGTATTTCAAACCTTAGTAGAAAACAATAACACAGACAACAAAACCTTATTACCTTATTTTTTCAATCTAAAGAAAATAAGGTAATAAGGTTGACTTAACGGCTGCACTTTTCTACTAAGGTTTCAGATCCAGATAGTTATCGGGATAGGGTTTTTCATTCTAATATGATGTGCTGATTTATCCTGTTCCCTATATATTATGCACGCGATACAATCGCGCGCAAGGAAATAAATTAAAAGAATGCGTCAACAAAAAAGCATATTTGAAAATTTAGACTGGCTAACAGTTACCATATATCTTGTTATGGTTTTGTTTGGCTGGATGAATATTTATGCCGCAGTTTATAACGAAGATCATCAAAGTATTTTAGATTACTCGCAGAATTATGGAAAGCAGTTAGTATGGATAAGTATTTCATTGGTGTTTGCAATCGTCATTTTAATTATAGATGGAAAATTTTATGAAGCGTTTGCCTATCCATTTTACATTGCAATTATTTTACTCAACGTAGCTGCAATATTTTTAAGTCGTGATATTAAAGGTGCGCACGCATGGATTCCGATTGGTTCCTTTAACCTGCAACCATCAGAGTTTGCAAAACTTGCAACTGCATTAGCAGTAGCAAAATATTTAAGCTCGCCATACATACGCATTGCCGAAGATAAGACCAAGGTCATCGCAAGTGCTATCATTTTAATTCCGATGGGAATTATTTTAATGCAAAATGATACAGGTTCAGCACTCGTGTTTGCAGCATTTTTATTTGTGTTGTATCGCGAAGGGCTTTCGCAAAATGTTTTGATTTTCGGTTTTGTGGCAGCTTTGATTTTTGTGCTTTCGCTAATGGTTGCCAAATTATATTTACTGATTTCAATTGCTCTTATACTTTTTCTTGCATGGTTTACATTACGCAGAACATGGAAAAATTTAATCGTTTTACTTTTAATCGGAAGCGTTGCAGCCGGTATGGTTTTCAGTGTTGACTATGTTTACAATCATGCATTGCAGGCGCATCAGAAACAACGTATTGATGTTTTGCTCGGCAAAACATCCGATTTAAAAGGTGCGGGTTATAACGTAAATCAAAGTTTGATTGCAATAGGTTCGGGAGGTGTTACGGGCAAAGGATTTTTGCAAGGCACGCAAACCAAATACGATTTTGTGCCCGAGCAAAGCACCGATTTTATTTTCTGCACCATTGGCGAAGAGTGGGGTTTTCTCGGGACATTTCTTGTGCTCGCAGTTTTCACTGCACTGCTTTATCGTATCATCATTATTTCCGAACGGCAGAAAAATAGTTTCGTACGTGTATATGGTTATGGAGTTGCATCCATACTTTTCTTCCACGTTTTCATCAACGTTGGCATGACCATAGGATTGCTTCCTGTTATCGGTATTCCATTTCCGTTTTACAGTTATGGCGGCTCATCACTTATCTCATTTACTGTGCTGCTTTTTATTTTGATTAAGCTTGATAGTTACAGGATGTATGTGCTCAGGTAAGGAAAGTTTTTTTTTAACCGGGGAGTTAGGGTCACACCATTTTCAATTCTTTTTTCGTTAATTGACTTCTTTCATTTACATTCATTATTAATTTCTGATTGACCTGCCGGTAATAAATGTATCATCATAAATCAAAATCTTTTTATGTAAGTCAATTGCTTAAAATATTTTTTATGGCAAGTGGTATTACTATGTTTTTAAATGCAGAAGTGCATGCTCAAACAGATTCCTTGAAAACAAAACAAGATTCGGTACAGGTGGAAATAAAAAGCGAACAAGTGACACTTGACAGTATCTCGAGAACGCGCACTGAGAAGAGTGATGAGTTTTATAAAAAATCTGAAAACCTGTTTAGCAGAAATAAAGCATTGAAAAAAGTATTTGGTTCAATAATAAGAAGCGATGCTGTGGTGCTTGATTCGTGTGACTTCCCTGCAAAAGTTGCCAATAAAAAACAAAACATATTGGCATTAACAGAGTTATACAATCATCCTGAAAATATTGAAGAAACTTACAAGGTGCTTAATGGTAAAATTGTTGGAAATATTTATTTCAGACGCTTCGATCCGTTTGGTTATGATATGGACGACTCGCTGTTATCGCAGCAGACTAATGGTTCAATGTTTTTTAATAACCTGCACGTTACCACTAAGGAGTGGGTATTGCGCAATGCACTTAATATGCAAAGTGGCGAGGTAATTAATTCGGCCAAATTAGCTTTTGAGGAAAATTACATACGCGATTTAAATTACATAAAAGACTGCCGCATATTGCCCGTGTTCAGAGAGTATTGCATAAATGATTCAATGTGTTTTTACTTAGACACAATTGACTTTATGATAGTAACACAGGATGTGTGGACGATAGTGCCCTCAATAACTATCAACCGCGTTCCTAAGTTTGACGACACATTTAATGGACAAATTGATAAAGCCTATTACGAAACCAAATATCGTGTAAGGATGCAGGATTATAATCTTGCAGGTATGGGTCACCAGTTAGCCGGCACTTTTTATCACAATGGCAAGCAATCACCTCCTGATGCTTACCGGGCATCCTATTACATCCCTGTTTTTACAAAAGCGCAGGCCACTCTTTATGTACAGTATGATATATTTCCTGAACAGAAAAGTTTTAGTGCACAGTTTAATCGGAACTTTATTACGCCAGTTACCCGTTACGGTTATGGTTTGACAACTAATGTTTCAAATATATATGGTGATGTTATTAATGATACACTGCAGCGATACGTGCAGCCTGTAAAAATTTCTATACAGGATGCCTGGGCAGGGCGGGCGTTCAAACTTAATTTTCTGCCTGCCGATGTAAGTGCAAAAACACGTGCTATTCTTTCAATGAGATATTTTACGTTGGCCAACATTACACCATTAAATACTGTTACTGATAGCACGCTTCAATACCGTAATAATTTTGCAGTGTTGGGTAGTATTGGCATTACTACACGTTCTTATTTTCGTGATGTATTGGTGTATGGTTTCGGTCGCACAGAAAATATTCCTAATGGAATTTCAGTTGCATTTTCAGGAGGGTATAATAAAGTAAGCGGCAACAATCTTGTGCTAACACAATTTACGGCTGCCGGTGGCAGGTATCTGAAAGGCAACGGTTATTTTTATTTTTCTTCAAGCATTTTAGGATACACAGGTAACAACAGGTTAACCGACATGAGTTTTCAATTGACAGCGAATCATTTTTCGCACTTGTATAAATTAGGTCAATGCAGGTTGAGATTATTTTATGCCACGCAATTTATTTTTTTCGAAAACGATATTTATAAACGCTATACGAATCTTGATGGCAGCAACGGCATTAGGGGAAAAGGTTCTGAGTATTGGACAGGGACTAAAAAGTTACGCTTCAGTTTTGAGTCAGTATTGTTTACACCGCTGCAAGTAGCAGGCTTTAATTTCAACTTCTATTCTTTTCTTGATGCAGGCATAATTAATAATCGCTACACTTCACTTTTTAAGAATAGTTTATATGAAGGGTTAGGACTTGGTTTGCGCATCCGCAATGATCATTTTGTGATGAATGTAATACAGGTGCAATTTGGGCTTTATCCTAACATGCCGATGGATGTAAGCTCTACAAAATTTTCAGCAGGTAGTGTAAGTCAATACAAACTCAGTGACTTTACAATTAACAAACCTGCGTTGTTTGATTATTAAAAATCGAGTGACTGAAGTCACTCGCTATTGATATTATTTATTCGGAATAAAAAATTATTGATGATGCAACAATGCCATAAATTATTTTCTGTTTCAGCAAGCATCAATAGCGAGTGGTTTCAACCACTTGTACATTCGTAAACTCAACCTTCATCAGCATTCAAACATAAAACAGAAACATGCAGCCGGTTGGTAATAATTTCTTCGTGATATTTTTCTATTGGTCTGCCGCTGCAGTTAATAACAAGAAGCGAGGCATTTTCTTTTGCAGCCAGATCAATAAAAGCTTTTTGCCAGTTATGCTCTTCGGTAAGATGATGAATATTATAATCTAAAGTTTTGCCATCCAATTTCTTTTTTAAATCATCAACCATTTGAACAATTGCAAAACCCGTTGGTGTATCTGTAAAAACGAAGTGAAGCTTTGCATTAAATTTTAAAGCTAACTCAAGCATATTATTTTGAAATGCTTTATGCCTGTGCGACTCTACATAAATAAAAATATGTTCAAGCGATTTGATTTCAGATTCTTTTTGCACCACCCATACAGGTACATTAGCACCATTAATTGCTTTCGCAATAAAACTTCCTGTGATGTGTTGCACTCCTTTAATTCCATGCGTACCCACAAAAAGCATATCTGCAGATGTTTCAACTACAGCTTCTGCAATCAACTCAAACAACTCTCCATCCTTGGTGAGGCAGCTTGTTTTAATACCATCCTTAGTTTCAATTTGCTGAGCGTTTTGCTGCAATTGTTTTTTTATTTCACGATTCAAAAAATTAGATGTAAGCAGTTTGTTGGCATAAGGATCAACATCGGCTACTTCGAAAACATGGAATAAAATTATTTCGGCATTAAATTTTTTTGCAACCATGGTGGCACAATCAATTGCCTTACCTGCTGCATCACTCAGGTCGGTTGCTACTAAAAATCGAGGGGTGTTACTCATCTTCAAATTGTTTTTTCAAAGCAAGAATAAAGTTTTTGTTTCAGCAAATAATTTATTCTTCAAAATACTTACACTGCAACAAAACCTGTGAGGTTGAAAAAAAACCTCACAGGTTGAAAACGTTTGCGGGATTTTACTTTCGGAAAGTTCCTTCAACTTTCCGAAAGTTGAAGCGAACAAAACCTGTGAGGTTGAAATTATTTTTTCTATCTATACGCATTCAAAAATCACAAAACATATTATCATGAAAAAACTATTACAATTAGCCATCGCAATCGTTTTACTATTTCCTTTTACACACAATGCTCAATCAGTAACCTGGCGCACAATTTTGGCGGCCTGGACAATGACGGAGCCAATCACATTGCAACCGATGGAGCAGGCAACTCTTACGTTACAGGTTATTATAACGGCACTGCATTTTTTGATCCGTTAGTTATTAATTCAGTTGGCGTTAAGGATGCCTTTCTTGTTAAATACAATGCAGCGGGTAATGCACAATGGGCTATAACTATTGGCGGCACAGGCAATGACGAAGGCTCTGCTATTTGTGTTGACGCGAACGGAAATATTTTCGTTGCCGGATTTTTTGCATCACCATCAATAAACACCACTGCCGGCATTCTTACCAACAGTGGAGGCGAGGATATATTTTTTCTCAAATACAATTCAGCAGGAACATTATTAAATGCCGCAAAAGCCGGTGGGCCGGGATATGAACAATGTTTAAGCATTGCTACCGATGCCGCAGGCAACCTATATGCTACAGGTTACATAGCAGGCACACAGGGCTGTACATTTGGTTTAACCACACTTACCGGAACAGGTGTAAGCAGCATGTTCATTGCAAAGTACAATTCATCGCTTGCTTCGCAATGGGCAACAAAAGCTGGTGGCTTAGGCTCTTCGGGCAATGTTCGCGGTACAAGCATCGCAGTTGATTTTGCCGGTGCTCCTTTTGTGGTAGGTTCATTTCTTTGGGGAGCTGATTTTGTTGTTCAGCAATTTACAGCCTTCGGCAATACCGATATGTTTCTTGCAAAATATTATAACAATAATGGAAACCTCACCTCTGCCTATCAGTACAGCGGAAGCAGCGCTGCTTCGCGTATAAACCCTACCTCTTTAAAAATGGATGGTTCGGGTTTTTGCAACATTGCAGGATTTTTTAACACCAATGCTGTTTTAGGATCAACAACTTTAACAAGCATTGGCATGGATGATATTTTCATAACAAGAATAAATGCTGTGGGTAATCCGCAATGGGCTTACAGTGCAGGTGGGGCAGGTGATGATCGTGCAACGGGATTAGCTTTGGATGCATCAGGCAATCATTACATTTCAGGATATTTAGATGGAAGTTTTAATTTCGGAAGCATCCCGGCAACGGGTAATAGCGGCTCGCCCGATGTTTTTGTTGCAAAATATAATGGAGCCAATTCAGCATGGGATTGGGTAACCACTGGCGGAACAGGTTCGGGTTACGAATATGCTTTTGATATTGCCCTTGCGGCAGCAAATAATATAGTGATTGCAGGGCGGGCCGATGCTGTTTTCTCTCTCGGTGGTATCCAAATTGACAACACAGGTTTTACCGATGGTTTTATTGCAAATGTTTCTGCCCTTACGGGGATTAATGATTTGAATAACGAAAACAACTTTTCTGTTTCCCCGAATCCTTCGGATGGTTTCATTCATATTAATATGAGTTCATCAGCAGGTTCCTCCAAAATTGAATTGCTAAATCTATTGGGAGAAGTAATTTTTACAGAAGATGTAAAATCATCAGGCCAAAAATCTTTTGATTTTGATTTCCCTGAACATGAAATCGAAAACGGGCTTTACTTTATCAGAATCACCGATGGAGATAAGACTTATAAGAGAAAATTAATTATCCGCAGGTAGCCTCCAGCCCTCCGAGGGTTAGCAGCCACGCGGGCAGTCAACCCTCGGAGGGCTATACGCGCAGTAAAACTCGTTAACTTGATGACATTGAGCGTGCGCTATCCGTGGGGATGCTACGTCAAAAGCAAAGCGTTTTAATCCGGCATGAGTTTCGTCTATCCCCTCATTAAAGGTTGTATAAGCGAAAGTTTTTGGTAGGTTTGTTTCGTATATTTAATTGTTATCCGTAATTTTTTGTCGCCATGAACAAACTGTGTTGCTTAATCGGAATGTTTATCACTTGGGGGGTTTGTAGCGGACAAAATTTAGTGCCGAATCCGAGTTTTGAGGATACAGTTTATTGTCCTAATGGAGTTGACCAAATGGATGCATGTAGTAATTGGAGTTCTTTCAGAAACTCTCCGGATTATTGGAATATATGTTCTCCAATTGCTGGAATTTCTCCTCCAGCAACTAATTGGGGATTTCAATATCCATTATCGGGTAACGCTTATGCTGGTTTTTACTCAGCGTGTTACTATTGCGGAGTAAATCACAGAGAGTTTATTGGTGGGCAGTTGACCAATATATTACAAACTGGTACAAAATACTTTGTTTCGTTTTATATTAATAAGTCTGATGGACAGAGCTATTTGTATGTCACAAACAAGCTTGGCGTATTATTTACAACAGTAGCATACAGTAAACTGAATCCTGCTCCAATAAATAATTTTGCTCATGTATATACAGATTCAATAATAATAGATACGTTAAATTGGACTAAGGTATCTGGTTCTTTTATTGCTGATTCTGCGTACCAGTTTATTGTAATCGGTAACTTCTTTGATGATGCACAAACTGATTCCATCAATCTTGGAACACTGAATAATGCTTCATATTATTATATTGATAATGTATGTGTCTCAACCGACTCACTTCTCTGCAATTCATTTGTTGGAATTAATGAAGTACTGGATAAAGAAGAATTTGTTTTGTTTCCAAATCCATTTTCAGATAAAATAAATATTACAGCAAAAAGAAACGAACTTATTGAAATGAGTTTGTATGATGTTACAGCAAGAAAAATATTCAATCAATCATTTATAAATTTCACAAGCATAAACACAGAACAACTTGCAAAAGGTATTTATCTTTACGTAGTGAGAAACAAAAACGGAGTGATAAAGAAAGGGAAGATTGTGAAAGATTGAGAGAGTAAAACTACGGATAACAGCCAGATTAAAGAAATAAAAAAAAGAAGGGCTTTGATAGGTAAACGAACAGTTGTGCTTCTAACAAACATTGTGGGTTATCAGAGAGTTGTGCTTCTAATCCATTCTTTTAAAAACTTCATTTATCCCTGACGCGTTATCGGGTATGCTGGGCGGGGTAGCTAACTCTAAACCATCTTCCGGAAATAAACAAAACATGAAAAAAATATTTTCTCTGTCATTAATATTGTTCTTTTTTCAGCATTGGTCGTCTGCACAAGACCAGCATATTATTGATTCGCTTGAAGACAAGCTGAAAAATCTGCAGGCATCTCAGCAGGAAGCACTCCTGGAAAGTCAACAGCAGATAGAGAAATCAAACAAATCACTTACATTGGGCATTGCATTCGGAATGGGAGGAGCTTTGCTGGGCATGATATCGGTAGCATCTATATTTTATATGCAGCGGAATAAGATAACGAGGGAGAAAGAAATAAGTGAAGAAGAAAGGTTGAAAACCGAAGCAGCCAAAAAACAAAGCGAAGAATTACTGCTCAATATTCTTCCATCTGAAATAGCCGATGAAATAAAAAGAACAGGCACAGCCACAGCTAAATCGTTTACAATGGTAACGGTAATGTTTACTGATTTCAAAGACTTTACCAGCGTTAGCGAAAAAGTAAGCGCTGAATTATTAGTGGATGAAATACATACGTGTTTCAGCGCCTTCGATCACATTATGCAAAAGCATAAAATAGAAAAAATAAAAACCATAGGCGACTCTTACCTTTGCGCAAGCGGGTTGCCGGTGAGCAATTACACACATGCAACTGACATGCTGAATGCAGCTTTTGAAATAAGAAATTATATGTTGCAGCGCAAAAAAGAAAAAGAAAGAAGAGGAGAAGTCCCTTTTGAGCTGCGTATTGGCATTCACACCGGGCCTGTCGTTGCAGGAATAGTCGGAGTTAGGAAATATGCTTACGATATCTGGGGCGATACCGTAAATCTTGCAGCACGCATGGAGCAAAATTCAGAAGCAGGTAAAGTAAACATCAGCGGCAGCACTTATGAATTAGTGAAAGATAAATTCAACTGTGTTCACAGAGGTAAAATCCAGGCGAAGAATAAAGGCGAGATTGATATGTATTTCGTTGAAAGTTGAACCCCATTATAGCGCAAGCGTCCGCTTGTGCTGATACAGCGCAGTTTATTTGCAGCACAGCGGACACTTGCGCTATCATTTGCTATCATTTAAACCTGCCAATTGATTATTTTTTTGCTCCCCAACTCAAAAGTCCTATTTTCGCGCTCCCAAAATTTAAAACACACTTTATGGAAAACTTTATTTATGTAATACCTGCTCTCGCTATAGTAGGTTTGATTTACACTTTTTTAAAAGCACAATGGGTTACTAAGCAGGATGCAGGTAACGACCGTATGCAGGAAATAGCGAGTTACATTGCAGATGGTGCAATGGCTTTCTTAAAAGCTGAATACCGTGTGTTATCCATTTTCGTAATAATTACTGCCTTGCTTTTAGGCTTCCTGGGTAAATCAAATCCCGATTCGCACTGGACCATAGCTCTTGCATTTGTTATGGGAGCCATATTCTCGGCCACAGCAGGCTTTATAGGTATGCGTATTGCTACCAAAGCAAATGTTCGTACAGCAAATGCTGCACGCGGAAGCCTGTCGAAAGCCTTAGCCGTTTCATTTGGCGGAGGTTCGGTAATGGGTATGGGTGTAGCTGGTTTGGCTGTGCTTGGGTTAGGCGGATTATTTATTGTATTGAAACACTTTTTTGGCGCTACTGAGGTTGACAGTGAAGAGATGCGTAGGACAATTGAAGTGCTTACAGGTTTTTCGCTTGGCGCGGAAAGTATCGCACTCTTCGCCCGTGTTGGCGGAGGTATCTATACCAAAGCTGCCGATGTAGGCGCTGACCTGGTTGGAAAAGTAGAAGCCGGTATTCCCGAAGATGATCCACGTAACCCTGCAACTATTGCCGATAATGTTGGCGATAACGTAGGTGACGTAGCCGGTATGGGCGCTGACTTGTTTGGCTCTTACGTGGCTACTGTTTTAGCAACAATGGTATTAGGTCGCGAAACTTCTTCTCATGATGCCTTCGGTGGAATGGCTCCTATTTTATTACCAATGTTTATTGCAGGCATGGGAATCATATTTTCAATGATAGGAACATTATTTGTCCGTGTAAGCGATGACGGAGAAGCAACAGCAGCCAAAGTTCAGAAAGCATTAAACATGGGCAACTGGGGTTCGATGGCTATCACTGCTGTGTTCTGTTACTTTGCAGTTAACTGGATGTTGCCTGAAACCATGAGTCTTCGCGGTCATGAGTTTACAAGCCACGGAGTTTTTGCCGCAATCATGGTTGGTTTGGTGGTAGGAACATTAATGAGTTTGATTACTGAATACTATACCGCAATGGGCAAGCGCCCTGTTAATACAATTGTTCGTCAGTCATCAACCGGACATGCTACTAATATTATCGGTGGTTTGTCAATGGGCATGGAATCAACAGTTGCTCCGATATTGGTTTTAGCAAGCGGAATTTATTTCTCACATTATTTCGCAGGTTTATATGGAGTTGCAATTGCTGCCGCAGGTATGATGGCAACTACTGCTATGCAATTAGCAATAGATGCATTTGGTCCTATTGCAGATAATGCAGGAGGGATAGCTGAGATGAGTGAATTACCAAAAGAAGTTCGTGAAAAAACCGATGTGCTTGATGCAGTTGGTAACACAACAGCAGCAAGTGGAAAAGGTTTTGCAATTGCATCGGCAGCTTTAACAGCATTGGCACTGTTTGCAGCGTTTGTTGGTATAGCAGGCATTGAAAGAATAGATATTTACAAAGCCGATGTGTTGGCGGGATTATTTGTAGGAGGAATGATTCCATTTATATTCTCATCACTTGCAATTGCTGCCGTTGGTCGCGCTGCAATGGCAATGGTTGAAGAAGTTCGCAGACAATTCCGCACCATACCTGGCATTATGGAAGGAAAAGGAAAACCTGAATATGACAAATGCGTTGCCATTTCAACACAAGCTTCATTGCGCGAAATGATGTTGCCCGGTTCAATTGCTTTGATTGTTCCTGTTGTAGTTGGTTTCACCATGGGGCCTGAAGTGCTTGGAGGTTTGCTTGCAGGTGTAACAGTTACGGGTGTGCTGATGGGAATGTTTCAAAACAATGCCGGTGGCGCATGGGATAATGCAAAAAAGAGTTTTGAAAAAGGTGTTGAATACAACGGCACCATGCACTACAAAGGTTCTGAAATGCACAAAGCATCGGTAACAGGTGATACTGTGGGTGACCCTTTTAAAGATACATCTGGTCCTTCAATGAACATCCTGATTAAATTAATGTCAATTGTTTCTTTAGTTATTGCTCCATCACTTGCCAAAATGCATTTCGCTAATGCTGATGAAGCAGGCTTATCAAAAAATAAAATGGGATGTTGCGAAGGCAAAATGGGATGTGATATGGGTGGCATGAAGGACATGAAGTGTGACATCACTAAATGTGCAACTATGACTGCTGCTGAATGTGCCGCTTATTGCGATAGCATGGGTTGCAGTGCCGAAGAAAAAGAATTTTGCCAGATGCATTGTAAAGGCACCATGAAGTGCGACTTTAGCAAATGCGCAACCATGACCAAAGAAGAGTGTGCCGCTTATTGCGATAGTATGGGATGCAGTGACGAAGAAAAAGAAATGTGTGCAATGCATTGCAAAGGTGGTGAGATGGCCTCAACTTGTATGCCTGGCTGCGAAATGAAATGTGAGTCAAAAGAAGCGTGTATGAAAAGTTGCGGTGAGAGTTGTGCATCGCATCACACCAATTAACAGAGAAAAAATATTTTTTATAAAGAGGCTGCTTCAAACGAAGCGGCCTCTTTTGCATTTATGCAAAAATCAATTTCCCTTTTGGCTTTGGGATAGGAGGTTTCAAAGACCCGGAAGTTTCAATCCACTCTTGCAATAAAGCGCCTGAAACAGTGTACTTCTAAATTCTCAAATCATTTGTTTGATATTCTTAATTCAAAATACTCCGCCAAAATATTTATCACTTTTAAATGTAAGTGGTAAAATACAATTTCCCTTAAATTGAAACTTTTAAGCATCGTTTAATGATCTATTTGTAACTAAAATTAGTTTACACCATTAATAAATACAGATTAGCCATTATAAAACACATTTTAGCCACATTTTATTTGTTTTATTCTCCCTCTTTCCAAAATTTTACTATTTATAATCAATCACTTAACTCATTTTTAGAAATTTATTTATTCATAATTGTAATTCACATTAGATTTTTACCCAACTTTACAGTCGTTAAGAACAGTAATAGTTATATTTCACCAAATAGTTACCCCTAATGTTTATGCCCAAAATATTTACATCTTATTTCCTTTCATTTATAACATTATCACTCTTATTAGTTCTTCAAAATGGAAATGCACTTGCAGAGCACAATATTTCAATTGATAATAACAAATTCAAAAACGGCAATGTAGGTTTTGTAAAAAATGCCGGGCAGGTTTATGATTATGATAAAAGACATGCCAATACGGTTTTATACAGCTTAAATGCCGACAACTCTTCAATATTTCTGACCACATCAGGATTGACTTATTCTATTATCGAAAGAGAATTCCAGAATGCGAGTCCTGCAAGTGATCAGAACCGGGTAAGTCCTGATAAAAATTGTACAGACAAGAAAGTGGTTCGTCTTGATATGAATATGCTCGGTGCAGTTATCCTTAAACAAAATATTGTTGAGATGGAATACATTAACGATGTTCCATTATGTTTTTATGGCACTTCAATAAGTGAAGAAGCCCAGCAGTTGCGTTTTTGCAGGCAGGTGCTTATTAAAAATATCTATCCCGACATTGACTGGCTTTTGAAAATCACACCCGAAAACACTTTCAAGTATGATTTTATCATTCATCCGGGAGGTGATTTAAGCAGGATTAGATTTCAATATAACGGCAGTTCTTCTATAACGCTCAACAAAAATAAAGATCAGCTTACTTTAGCAACACCATTAGGTAATATCACCGAAGGTAAGTTGTATTGCTACACCCAGGAAGATCAGTTTCCTATTTTATCAAAGTATATTGTCGGTGAAAATATTGTTGGTGTAAACATAGCAGGTTACAATAAAAATAAAACTTTAGTTGTTGATCCTGCAATTGAAATGGTGCTTACCTGGTCAACTTATTATGGCGGTGGCGCAATTGGCGGAGGTGGCGGCACAGTATGCAACGGAATTAAATGCGATGAAGCTCATAACAGGGTATATGTTACCGGGTATTGTTTCTCAAATCCTTTTCCTGTTTACAATAATTCTGTATCCTATTATTTTTATCCTTCATTGGCCGGATCAAGTATTGAAGCATTCATTTCAGCTTTCGATTTAAGCGGAGCGCAGCAATGGGCAACCTATTACATGAGTACCGATTATGATGCAGCCTTTGATGTTACAACTGATAACAACGGAAACGTTTACATGGTTGGCACCACAGAATCACATAACAGCAGCACCATTGGTTTCTTAACACAGGCATTGCCCGGTTCTGCAAACAGTTATCTCCAATCAACGAATCATGCCACACCCATGGTAGCAGGGGTTTACAATTACCAGGAAGGTTTCATTGTAAGGTTTAACTCGTCAGGTAAACTCAAGTGGGCAACATTGCTTGGAGGTGATCGTACTGATCAGCTTTACAGCGTGGCATGTGATAATAATAACAATGTTTTCGTGGCAGGATTAACATGGTCGCAAAGTTTACTGCCCCTTTTAAAACAAGGTTCAGCAGGATTCATTCAACCCACATTAAATGGGGGACAAGATGGCTTGATAGCAAGTTTTAATTCGAATACGAAATTGATGTGGTGTACTTATTATGGCAATTCAGGAACTGATTGCCGCACAATAAAATGTGATGGCAGCAACAATATTTATGTAACAGGCGCTATTGGTTCTGCCACGGGATTTCCATTTTATGCTATGGCCGGAGCTTATAACAACAAAACAAACGGATACTATGTATCGGTGTTTTATCCGGGAACTAAACGTAAATGGTGTTCATCATTTCAAAGCGGACAATGTATAACTGACTTATGTATCAGCAAATCAGACGGTACTGTATTAGTTACAGGATACACAATTCCCACAACAACTTTTCCATGGCAAAAAGATACAAATGCTACACCAAATTCATTTTTCGATGATACTTATAACGGTGGCGAGTATGATGGATTCCTGATGACACTTGACCCTGATTACAGCCTGCGATGGGCAACAATGATAGGCGGTGTAAGTAATGATATGGTAACCGCTGCTGCAATAAGCAACACAGGAAAGATTTTCATTACAGGATATACTGATAACAGTTACATCAATACACCGGGCAACCTGCCTGTAGTGAATCCGGGTGCACCGTCTTACTTTGAAGGTAACATGGCAGCATATACCCCGGCAGAGATATTTATATCTGCGTTTGATTCTAAATCGGCAGCAGATCCTTACCAGTTAGTTTGGAGTACACTCTTTGGAGATGATAACAGCGGTCGTGAAATAGCTTACGATATGGATATGTCAGGCAACAGTTTGTATATGAGCGGTAACGCATTTTTAGAGCCTGCTAATCCCACGTTTCCATTAATACATGAGCAGAATGGTTTTCTGCAATGCGCTGCTAATCCAATGGTTGCAGGCTTTAATCCATCAGGTTCAAACGGGTTGATTCTCAAGTTTGCGAATTATGAGGGAAATCCGTTAAAGGATGCACCTGACAATGTCACCACAAAAAGCTCTTTAAAAATTTATCCTAACCCATGTTCTGAACCTTACCTGAATTTGCAAACAGGTGATTACGATTTCACAAATGCACAATTTAAAATTGTGGATGTGTACGGCAGAACAATAAAAAATCTAACGCTCAAAACTTCTCAAGGTGAGGTTGTAAAAATTGATCTTGAAGGTGTGAGTAAAGGCTATTACTTTTTATCTGTGAGTAATGGTGATGATTCCGAGCAGATACCTTTCATCAGATTCTAACCGAGTTTTTCTTGCCGTACACGAAGACAGGAGTGAATTCGTACTTTTCTAAGGCACTTTTCTAACTTTGTGCTCCGGATGCAAATCCGGAGCATTTTTCGTTTTCATAAGCTTAGTTTGCGGATTGATCCAACGATCATTGCTTCACTATCATTTGATTTTTCCTTTTCTTCTTCACTGTGCTGCCCGAATCTTTTATAAAATTGGCCTTCCCTTTTACTGAAACTTTTGCGCCCGTTTTTATTTCAAGTGTAGCTCCTTCCATTATAAGTTTCGAATTGTTTTTCACAATTAGTTGAGCGCCATTCTCCAAAACAATTTTACTTCCGTTTAATAATTGAATGGTGCTGTTATTATCAGCTATCAGCTTACAACTGCTTTCAATAATTAATAAGGTGTTTTCAGGAAAGCGTAAAGTGGTTGGTGAGGCAAACACTTTTCGCTTATTAAAATCAATCGGATTGTTGATCCGCGTTGGTGTTAATCCCTGGTCAAGTGTAACTGTTGAATTATTGCTGATGCGCAAGGCATGTGTTTCGTCAATACATGCCTCAGGAACTACAATTGTATCGCTGCACCATCGTACTGGATTTACAATGGAATAATCATCATTTCTCAATTTGATTTTGATAGAACCATCAGGCAATTCATCAAGCAGTTCAATTGAAATCCCATTCAGATAAGTAATACGGTTATTCAGTGAGTTACGATTGCTTTTATTGAAGGGTGTTATCATCCTGTTAAAAACAGCAGAAAGTAAATTTGCCGAAGACGGATTAGTTCCTATACCAATTTTATGATTGCCTTGTTTTGTAAAAGCAACATCAGCATTGCCAAGATATGCAAGGTGCTTTATAAACACACCATTTCTTTTTTCAATAGAGGGAACAGCCACTTCATTGTATTCAAGCATACCATTGCCATTCAAATCAAGTGTTGGTATTTCAATCGAGTGATTTCCGGTAAAGGGATTTTGAAATTGCGGCAAACGTTCAATAGGATACTGAAGCAAATCGTTTATACATTCATTTTTTACTTTAACAGAATCATAAACCAAATCATACATCCCTTGTGCGGGTATCGGATGCAGGTAATCGGCATGTCCCTGGTAAATTGCACTTCCGGTTTTATCATTGCGGTCCACCTGCACATACATATACAAACCGGGTGTTGATTTTTCAACACAGGCCTCATTCTCAAAAACAAAATGATCAAATACGGTTTTGTTTCGTTTGCTTGTCTGGTGATTTTCAATCCATAAAAATTGTGGATACTCATGATCGGTGAGATAGGGCATTTTTATTTTCACTGCATCACCTGTTGTTACAAAATCTCTCAGTATAAGGATAGCGTTAGTATCATTATCAAATTCAGCGCTCACTTCATTTTCTTTTTCATCAATACAACCCACAAAATATTTTTTGCTTTTTGGCTTCCATCCCAACCTATCCCGGTCCCATGCATTGCAACAAGCAAATGAAGCATTAGCCGCACCAATCACACTCCACATGCATTGAATGGGAATCCAATACGAACCCTGTCCGTTTCTTTCGCCACCGCCCACATGAAAATTATTATCTCCGAGAAACAAATGCGTGAATTCGTGCCTGCAAATTCCGAAAGGCAAATCATTCACCGTTCCGAAATTGGAATAAGTATCACAATCATATCCTCTTAGCTTGCCGAAAGTAGAAGGCACAGCGCGGCCGTTACTGTTAGGAAGATTGCGTGCATTGCGATACAGCAGCATTACGTGATCCCATTTGTATGGATCGTCTTTACTTGGGGTAATTTTAGGCTCCCCGGTTTTTGTCATTGTCCAGTTATCAAATGCATCTACACGCAAACCTGAATTGGTTTTAAACTCAGCTTTATTGTTTATTTTTTCAAGTACTGTTTTAATATTAAATCCACCATCCTGAATATTCTGTACTTCGCTCTCTTTGATCGTAACCACCTGGGGATAATAATCGCCAAGCACCAAAAAGTTATTGAAAGATGATTCAGCATAAAATTGTGTGATCTTACCAACATAATTATCCGTTACAAACGGATCAAACAAACTGTCTTTCCATAGCGGCAACTGACCCTTTGGCCATTTATCATATCCATGTTTGGGATCTGTAGTATCTAATGAATCGTGAACATCATAATCGTATTCAACGAAAATTACCAGTATGCGTAACATGCCGTTGCATGGAAGTGTTTTTCCATTGCGGCTGTTCATTTGTGCGAATAAAGATTGAGTTCTGAAGGTTGAGTTTTGAATAATTAAAAGGAAAAGAATCAGGATTTTATTTTTCATAAATATACATTCTCTGTTAGTTCAAAACTCATCCTTCGACCATCTGATACCTTCCTGCAACTTCATCAAGTAGTTGATTTAATTCATCAAGATTTTCAGAAGTTACCAATTGCATTCTGAATTCTTTAAAATGATCAAGACCGCGAAAATAATTTGCATAATGCCTGCGCATTTCGAGAATGCCGCCTTTCGGGCCTTTCCACTCAACTGATTTCATAAGATGAGTACGGCAAACTTCAACACGTTCTTCAATACCCGGTTTCGGTAAATGATTTCCTGTTTCGAGGAAATGCTTCACCTCGTTAAATATCCATGGGTAACCAATTGCAGCACGGCCTATCATCACACCATCCACACCATATTTTTCTTTATGTGCTTTTATTTTTTCGGGAGTATCGGCATCGCCATTACCAAAAACAGGAATGTGCATGCGTGGATTGTTTTTTATTTCACCAATCAAAGTCCAGTCAGCATCGCCCTTATACATTTGCGCGCGGGTGCGGCCATGTATTGTAAGGGCAGCAATGCCTATGTCCTGCAAGCGCTCGGCAACTTCTACAACATTTTTTGTGTTATCATCCCAGCCCAAACGTGTTTTAACTGTAACGGGTCGCGTTGCTACTTTAATAATTTCAGAAGTCATGCTCACCATCTTATCAATGTCCTGCAACAGGGCCGCACCGGCACCTTTGCAGGCAACAGCTTTAACAGGGCAGCCGTAATTGATATCAATCAAATCAGGCAGAACGGCATCAGCTATTCTTCCTGCTTCGCGCATGGAGTCAATATCACTGCCGAATAACTGTATCCCTATAGGTCGTTCGTATTGAAAAATGTCCAGCTTTTTCATGCTCTTTGCAGCATCGCGTATCAAACCTTCTGACGAAATAAACTCAGTGTACATAAGGTCAGCCCCATTGGCTTTGCAAACTGCACGAAAAGGCGGATCGCTTACATCCTCCATAGGAGCAAGCAATAAAGGGAAATCAGGAAGTTGTATGTTGCCGATGTTCATTAATTGAAACTGGAAATTTGAAATTAGAAATTGGAAATTTGGTCTGCCTGAAATTATTTGCGAGGTATTAATCTTTGCCTATTGCCTATTGCCCATTGCAAACTTTCTCAATCGCTCACTGCAAACTTTTTATATTGCGCGCAAATTTAGCAAATGAAGTTTAAAGGCAGTTTAGAAGCATTACCTGATTTTTTTAAGTTGGTTATGGTGTTCACTTTTTTTCTCACCATGATGCTGGTTTCTGCGGCCATAGCAGGGTTAATGTGCTCCCTGATTTATGATGTGGATTTCTTTGCAAACCCGCTTGCAGCAATTGATTACACTAATGGAAATGTATTAGCGGCCACCAAGCTTTTCCAATTAATATCAGCAGCAGGAACATTCATTGTTACTCCCTTAATAGCTGCTTTTGTATTGGACAGGAACCCGGGAAAGTTCACAGGGATTTCTGTAAAACCGATTTTGATCACGCTTATCCCTGTTGTACTTGTGATGTTTACAGCAACGCCTTTTATTAATTATCTCGTGAAAGTAAACTCAGTGCTTAGTTTGCCCGATTCATTAAAGGCGCTTGAAGACTGGATGCGCGCATCAGAAGACGAGGCATCAAAAATTACTGATGCATTTTTAAAAATGAATAATAGGAGCGACCTGTTTATTAACCTGCTTATAGTTGCAGTAATTCCGGCTATCGGAGAGGAACTGATGTTTCGCGGAGTAATACAAACTTTGCTGAAAAAAATGTTTGGTAATATTCACGTGGCCATTCTTTTTGCTTCCATTTTTTTCAGTGCAATGCACTTGCAGTTTTTTGGATTCCTGCCACGAATGGCATTAGGAATGGTATTAGGATTCTTATTTGAATGGAGTAGTTCATTATGGCTTCCTATTCTTGCACATTTTGTAAACAATGCTTCGGCAGTAATTTTTTATTACATCGCTTCGCGAGATAAGCTCCCGTTTAACCAGGATACTATTGGCGCTGATAAGGGCGATACGCTTCTGCTGCTTGTATCAGTTGGCTTGAGTTGGGCATTTTTGTTTTCAATAAAAAAATGGTGTGAGAAAAATAATTTATCGAAGCCGGAAGAAAAAGAAGAGGATATTTTATACTAAAACGGGATGAAATAATTCATCTGTTTGGATTCAAAACATTATATGAGATAAAATTTAAAATAAAATATTCCTGTTTATTGTTGGGTTGAAAATAAGATACATGAATTGAAATATCTTTTTCAAAATATCATTCACTCACTTGCCTTATAACTTTATCCCGTATATTTTCGCCTTTATTATAAAACAGTTTTGCTCTCTCATTTTTTATCACTGCGCATTTGTCCCTCAGCGTTCAAAATAAATTATGCAAAAAATTCAAAAACTTCTTGTAGCCAATCGTGGCGAAATTGCAATCCGCGCATTGCGTGCCGCTGCCGAATTAGGAATTCGTACGGTAGCAGTTTACACTTACGAAGATCGTTACTCGCTCCATCGCTACAAAGCTGATGAAGCATATCAAATCGGTCCGGACAGCGAGGCTTTGAAGCCATATCTTGATGTGGAAGAAATTATCCGCATCGCAAAAAAATATGAGGTGGATGCAATCCATCCTGGTTATGGTTTCCTTTCGGAGAATGTAACTTTTGCAAGACGTTGCCGCGAAATGAAAATAATTTTTGTTGGTCCCAAGCCTGAAGTGATGGAGCAGTTGGGTGATAAAGTTGCTTCAAAAAAAGTAGCTCGAGAATGTGGTGTGCCGATTATTGAAGACAATAAAGAATTACTTACCGATGCAAAAATTGCATTGAAGGAAGCAAAGCGCATCGGTTTTCCGGTTATCCTGAAAGCCAGTGCTGGTGGTGGCGGTAGAGGCATGAGGGTAATTAATAAAGAAGAAGAATTAGAAAAATCTTTTAACGAAGCCAAGCGCGAAGCGGGAAATGCTTTTGGTGATGATACCATTTTCATAGAAAAATTTGTAACCAATCCCAAGCATATCGAAGTGCAAATTCTTGGTGATGAATATGGAAACATCGTTCACCTGTTCGAGCGTGATTGCAGCGTGCAGCGCAGGTTTCAAAAGGTTGTTGAAATTGCTCCCGCTCCATCATTAAAACAGGAAACGAAAAACAAGCTGTACGAATATGCTTTAAAGCTTGCGCGAAAAGTAAATTATAACAATGCAGGCACAGTTGAATTTTTAGTGGACGAACAGGAAAATATTTTTTTCATAGAAGTAAATCCGCGCATACAAGTGGAGCATACGGTTACTGAAGAAGTTACGGGAATTGACATTGTACGTTCGCAATTGCTGATTGCTGATGGAAAAGAATTAGCATCAAAAGAAATTGATATACCATCGCAGGAAACCTTGCGCTGTTTAGGTTTTGCAATTCAATGCCGATTAACAACAGAAGATCCAGCAAACAATTTCAAACCTGATTATGGAACTATCATCGCTTATCGCAATGCAGGAGGTTATGGCATTCGCATTGATGAAGGCTCATCTTATCAAGGCGTAAAAGTTTCTCCATTCTTCGATAGCATGTTGGCAAAGGTGACTGCAAAAGGTCGCACGCTTAAAGGAGCAAGTGCGCGTATGCTGCGCACGTTAGCCGAGTTCCGCATTCGTGGTGTGAAGACCAACATGCCTTTTTTAGAAAACGTTTTAAAGCATCCTGTTTTCCAGGAGGGAAAGTGTACAGTAAAGTTTATCGAAAACTATCCCGAACTGTTTATCTTCAAAACCCGCATGGATAGCGGGACGAAAGTATTACGCTTCATTGCTGATGCAACAGTGAACGGAAGTCCTGATGTGCAGAAGGTGGATACAAGCAAAATTTTTCTGCCAGCAAAAATTCCATCGTACAATAAATTTGAAGCAAGAGTTGACGGCACAAAACAATTGCTCTCACAACTTGGTCCCGTAAAATTTTCGGAGTGGCTGAAGGAGCAAAAGCAAATTCAATTTACTGATACAACATTGCGTGATGCACATCAAAGCTTGCTTGCAACTCGTGTTCGAACAACGGATATGTTGCGCGTTGCCGAAGCATTCTCTTACATGCATCCGCAAACTTTTAGTATGGAAGTATGGGGTGGTGCAACGTTTGATGTTGCGTTGCGTTTCTTACACGAAGACCCGTGGAGGCGTTTAAAGTTATTGCGAGAAGCAGTGCCCAATATTTTATTACAGATGCTCATTCGCGGAAGCAATGCAATTGGTTATGCAGCCTATCCCGACAATCTCGTGGAAAAATTTATTGAACAAAGTTGGGCTAATGGTGTGGATGTGTTCCGCATTTTCGATTCGCTGAATTGGGTGAAGAGCATGTTGGTTTCTATCACTGCTGTGCGTGAACGTACAGGTGGAATTGCGGAAGCATGCATCTGCTACACAGGTGATATTTTTGATAAGAAGCGCAGCAAGTTCAACATGAAATATTATGTTGACTTGGCGAAAGAAATGGAAGATGCAGGCGCACACATTCTTGGCATAAAAGATATGGCGGGACTTTTAAAACCTTATGCTGCCGAAGCACTTATCACTGAATTAAAAAAGTCAATCAATATTCCAATTCACTTGCATACGCATGATACAAGTAGCATACAGGCAGCAACGTATATGAAGGCTGTTGAAGCAGGTGTAGATGTAATTGATTGTGCACTCGGTTCACTGAGTGGTTTAACATCGCAACCCAATTTTAATTCAGTAGTTGAATTACTGAAAGACCATCCACGTCATCAGCCGTTTAACATGGAGTCGCTCAATGAGTTCAGCAATTATTGGGAAACGGTGCGTGAATGGTATTATCCTTTTGAAAGTGGACTGATGGCGGGAACGGCAGAGGTTTATAAACATGAAATTCCTGGTGGGCAATATTCCAATTTAAAACCGCAGGCAATTTCGCTTGGCTTGCAACATCGCATGGAAGAAATTAAACATGCTTATGAAGAAGTGAATTTATTGTTTGGTGATATTGTAAAGGTTACTCCATCATCAAAAGTGGTTGGCGATATGGCTTTGTACATGGTTACAAATAATCTCACTACGAAAGATATCTTCGAGCGTGGCGATTCGCTTTCATTTCCCGAAAGTGTGAAGAGCATGTTTAAAGGCGACCTCGGACAACCGCATGGGGGCTGGCCTGCAGCGCTTCAGAAAATTATTCTTAAAGATGAAAAGGCTTATACCGATTTACCAAATGCACATCTCGCGCCTATAAATCTTGATAAAGAGTTTGAAGAATTCCGAAATCAATTTGATGCATCACTTACGTTTTTAGATTTTCTCTCTTATAAGTTTTATCCCAAAGTTTTTGAAGAATATTACAAACACTTGAAACAATATGGTGATGTGAGCATGGTGCCAACACCTGCATTTTTTTACGGCATGAAAAACAATGAGGAAATCCTTATTGAAATCGGAAAAGGAAAAACACTCATCGTGCGTTTGCTCTATGTTGGCGATGCCGATGAAAGTGGAATGCGCACCGTTTATTTCCGCCTCAACGGACAAACACGCGCAATTGAAGTTAAAGACATCAAAACAAATATTACCAAACACTCCAACATAAAAATAACCGACAGCACTAAACAAGTTGGCGCACCCATGCAAGGAATGTTGAGCAAAATTTTTGTGAAAGAAGGCGCAACAATAAAAAAGAACGAACCACTTTTCACCATCGAAGCCATGAAAATGGAAACCACCATCACAGCCCCGCGCGATTTTACGGTTACAAAAATTGTGTTGAAGGAAAAGACATTGGTGGAGCAGGATGATTTGGTAATGGAGGTGTAAGGGAAAATTTATTTTGCAATAAATTGGTTTATTTGAACCAACTAAAGTTGGTTGTTACAGGCTGGCGCGTGTGCAAAGTTGCGACAACATACTTGCAAGAACACACTTGCGTAAGCCTGTAACAGCGAATCTTTAGTTCGCTTTAAAAAATTACTGCCAAATTCTTTTTCCTAAAAAAACTAAGTTTGTTGCTACATTGCTTTCGCGTTAGCAATGTTTAAAAGACAACACCCATGCGTAAGCCTGTAACAACGAACTTCAGTTCGCTCTAAAAACAATCACAAACCCCAATCAAAATGATTAAAACCCAATACCACCGAAACCTTCCACACTTCCAACCTATCGGTGAAAAATTCTTTATCACATTTCGTTTATACGATTCATTTTTTGATAAGATGATTGAAAAAATCATTGAAAAGAAAAACGAAAAAATTCAATTGCTCATAAACAGCAAAAACGAAAATCTAAAAGAACAAATCAGGACGGAACAAAAACATGCCTTGATTTTAATTGATAAGCTATTAGATGAAACCCACGAAGCAGCAATTCATTTATCAAATGACAAAGTTGCCGAAGTGGTGAAGAAGAAGTTACACGAATATGATAATGAGTTTTATAATTTAATAGCTTACTGCATCATGCCCAATCATGTTCATTTAGTAATTGATACTGCTATTCAATTGAATGAAATAGAAGAAGATTTGCTGAACGAATCATACATTCAATTGGATAAAATAATGAAATACATAAAAGGAGGAAGTGCTTTTGAGGCTAACCAAATCTTATTTCGGACTGGTAAGTTTTGGCAACGTGAAAGTTATGACCATGTTATTAGAGATGACAGAGAGTTGAGAAATATTATCAATTATATTTTGCAAAATCCTGTCAAAGCGAGGTTGGTTAAAGAGTGGCAAGAATGGAAGTATAGTTATGTGAATGAGAAATATTTGTAAAGTGTTTTTCAAACCAACTGAAGTTGGTTGTTACAGGCTGGCGCATGTGCAAATACTTACACGAAAACATTCATTAGATAACACCCATGCGTAAGCCTGTAACAGCGAATCTTTAGTTCGCTTTAAAAAATTATTGCCAGACTTTTTCTTGAACCAACTGAAGTTGGTTGTTACAGGCTGGCGCATGTGCAAATACTTACACGAAA
>JBDTRM010000025.1:0-30426 GCA_039931675.1 Bacteroidia bacterium
AACAATTGCTACCCAAAACAATGTGGTTCATCAGTAACTTGTTTCAGGATCTGCCATAATGAAAAATGAACTATGTAAAGTATTAACTCTGATGCTTACATTAGTCAGCTTGACACAAACCACTAAAGTGGAATTGACTTTTGTTCTTATGAAAGTCTATGTTTGTAAAAAGAATTTCACTGCTAAAAACTGAGACTAAAAATATTTCATAAAGCATAAACCCATGAAACTTCAATTATTATTAATCATAGCTGCATTGTTTTTTTCAATTACAGGCAAAGCCCAAAATGCAAAGATTGATTCGCTGCAAAAAGTATTGCTTACACAAAAGGAGGATACTGCGAAAGTAAATACACTGAATGCACTTGCTTATGAATTCAGAAATAATAAACCAGATACGGCAATTTATTTTGCTAATGAAGCGAACCTACTTGCAACAAAATTGCAGTATAAAACGGGAATTGCCGATGCGTATTTGTATATTGGCATTGCGACAAAAAGCAAGGGACAATATAAGGAAGCTATAAGCAACAGCAATGATGCCATAAGGTTGTATGACGAACTTCTTGCTTCAGAGAAAAGCAAAGGCAACGCAAAAATCCTGAAACAAAAAGCTGCTGCGTACAACAACATTGGAATTGTTTACCAGGAGCAGGGCAATTATGCCGAAGCATTGAATAATCATCGCACTGCTTTAAAAATAAGAGAAGAAATTGCAGATAAAAAAGGCATTGCGGGTTCTTATAACAACCTCGGTTTGGTTTATTGGAATCAGGGCATTTATCCCGAAGCATTAAATTATTATTTCGCAGCCTTGAAAATAAATGAAGAAACAGGAAATAAAAGTTTGGAGGCAAATAACCGCAACAATATAGGGGTTGTTTATTTTGAGCAGGGCAATTATCCTGAAGCGCTGAAAAATTATTTCGCTTCTTTAAAAATAGCTGAAGAACTAAAGGATAAACGAGGGATTGCCGATACGTACCTCAATATCGGTAGAATTTATTCTAAACAAAATAACTATTCCGAAGCATTAAAAAATTATTCCGAAGCATTAAAAATCTGTGAAGAAAGAGGAGATGCACCAGGCATTGCATTTGCTTACTTCAGTTTGGGATTAATTTATTATTCGCAAAACAATTATCCTGAAGCTTTAAACAATTATTTTGATGCTATGAAAATCGGAGAAAAAATCGGTGATAAACATCTTATCATTATGTCTTACGCTGCTACCGGGATTATTTATACCAATCAAAAAAAAATTCGCGAAGCATCCGAATATTTGAACAAGAGCTTAGTGCTTGCAAAGGAAACCGGCAACCTGTTCAGTATTTATTCAGGCTATTCAAATTTAGCTGTATTGGATAGCATGCAAGGCAACTTTACGCAGGCATTTGAGCATTACAAAATGTATATCACATATCGTGATAGTTTATTTAATGAGGAGAACACGAAGAAAATAGTGCAAACACAAATGCAATATGACTTTGACAAGAAAGAGGATTCAACAAGAGCCGAACAGGAAAAGAAAGATGTGTTGGCAAAAGCAGCGTTAGAAGTTTTAAACCGTGAAAATGAAATTCAGAAATTGAAAGTAAAAGACCAACAATCACAGTTAATGCAATCATCCCTGCTTGCAACAAAAAAAGAAAATGAAATTCAGATACTCAATCAAACCAGAGAAATTCAATTGCTTGATCTGAACAAGCAGAAAGGCGAACTGAAAGAACAGGCATTGATAACTGAATCAAAGGATAAGGAGGTACAGCTTCTGAATAAGGACAATGAACTTAATCAAAAAGAAATAAGTAAGCAGAAGCTTATACGCAACGCCACATTTAGTGGAATAGGAATTGCCGCCATCTTTTCATTTTTCCTTGTCCTCTCTTACAACCGCAGAAGAAAAACAGTTTTTGAAAAACAGGTATCGCAAGTTGAAATGACAGCATTGCGTTCGCAGATGAATCCGCATTTTATTTTTAACTCGCTTCATTCCATCAACAATTATGTTTTGAATAATGATAAAAAGAATGCATCCGATTATCTCGGAAAATTTTCGAAGCTCATGCGCCTCATTCTTGAAAACTCGCGCGAACAGGAAGTGCCGCTCGAAAAAGATTTACTAACGCTTGAACTATACATGGAATTGGAAGCCATGCGTTTTGAAAATAAATTCAGTTACAAAATTGAAGTGGCTGATGATCTTGATCCTGAAAATACATTAGTGCCTCCAATGATTCTTCAGCCATTTGTTGAAAATTCAATCCTTCATGGTTTGCAGCATAAAGAAAGCGAAGGGAAAATAATAATCAGTGTTCAGAAAGAAAACAACATGATTGTTTGCACCGTAGAGGATAACGGAGTAGGACGTGAAAAAGCAATGGGTATGAAAGAAAAAACATCCACCCACAAAGGTGAATCACTTGGAATGAAAATTACCAATGCACGAATTGACATTATCAACAAAATAAAAAAAGCAAAAGCCAGTGTTAACCTCACCGATCTTTCTGAAGGAATGAGAGTGGAGGTAAAGTTGCCCTTTGAATTGGCTTTTTAATTTTTTTATTTCTGTTTGAACTGTTACTGGCTGAACACTTTTTTCAAATTGATGTTATTTCCTGTTGAACTGATTAAGTGTATTTTCACGCTGATAAAACCTGTTTTATAAAACAATAAGCATGAAAAAAAAATTTCTCATCTATATCCTTCTCATTACCGGCAGCCTGCTTACTATAATGTCCTCCTTCGCTCAAAAAGAGGGAAAGGAAAAAATTGATTCCATCATCTCAGTTTTAAAAATTCAAAGGGAAGACACAGCAAAGGCAAATACATTTAATGCACTTGCCTTTGAATTCAGGAATAGCAATCCGGACACAGGAATTTATTTTGCCGAAAAAGCGTTATCAATTTCAAAAAAACTGGATTATAAAATTGGAATTGCCGATGCACAATTGACAGTAGGTATTGCTCAGTCCAATATCGGCAAGTATGAAGATGCGTTGAAGAGCCTTATTGATGCTCTTGCAGCTTACAATCAACTTCTTATTTCTGAAAATGCAAGATATAAATCAACACTGCTGAATAAAAAGGCAAGGGTTTACAATATCATCGGCATCAACTATTTTTCGCAATCCGACTACCCGAATGCATTAGAATACTACTTCAAAAGTTTAAAGATTAGGGAAACCCTTGGCGACCAAAAGGGACTTTCTGAAAATTATAATAATATAGGAACAATTTATAGCACCCTATCAGATTATCTCAGAGCATTGGAATATTATTTTAAAAGTTTAAAAATAAAGGAAGTATTGGGTGACAAAAAAGGAATTGCAAAGGTCTATATGAATATTGGGGCTATTTATTTTGTTCAAACCGATTCAGACTTCGTTAAGCAGCAATTGGTGCCGTCCGAAAGATACCCGATGGCAGTGAAATATTATCTTAAAAGTTTAAATATCAGAGAAGCCATAGATGATAAACAGGGAATGTCAATGTGCTATATAAACATTGGAGAAGCATACGCTGATTTTTTTGCAGAAGACAGTCTACATTTGGGTTTAAATGTTCCCCCTGATTCCACTTTTGGAGTAATGGCGAGTTCCAACAAAGCACTTTTTATTAACCATTTAGCTTTGCTTGATTCTAGTCTCGTTTTGCAAAGAAAAGCTCTTGCAATTAATAACGAACTTGACGATATTTTTAATAGTACTTACAGTTTACTCGGTATTGGTCAGGTTTATTTTTTGGAAAAAAAATACAAAGAGGCAATTCGTTGGTTTCATCAATCATTTTCAGCAGCCGATAATATTGATGCATTAGACGAGAAAAAGGAAGCAGCAAAGCATTTATCGGATAGTTATAAAAAATTAAAAGACTTTGAAAACGCAATGACCTGGCACGAAACTTATACTGCACTAAAAGACTCCGTTTTTAATGAAGAAAAAACACATGATATTACGAGAAAAGAAATGAATTACGAATTTGATAAAAAAGTAGTAGCTACAAAAGCAGAGCAGGATAAAAAAGATGCACTTGCTAAAGCAGAAATAAAAAGACAAACATTAATCCGCAACTCCACTTTTGGTGGAGTGGGAATTGTCGGAATTTTCTCTTTTCTACTTGTTCGTTCAGTCAACCGTAGAAGAAAAACGTCTTTTGAAAAACAGGTATCAGAAGTTGAAATGACAGCATTGCGTTCGCAGATGAATCCGCATTTTATTTTTAACTCCCTTCATTCCATAAACAATTATGTTTTGAATAATGATAAAAAGAATGCATCCGATTATCTCGGAAAGTTTTCAAAGCTCATGCGCCTCATTCTTGAAAACTCCCGCGAACAAGAAGTGCCGCTCGAAAAAGATTTGCTCACACTTGAATTGTATATGGAATTAGAAGCCATGCGTTTTGAAAATAAATTCAGTTACAAAATCGAAGTGGCCGATGATCTTGATCCTGAAAACACATTAGTTCCACCAATGATTCTTCAGCCGTTTGTTGAAAATTCAATCCTTCATGGTTTGCAGCATAAAGAAAGCGAAGGAAAAATAGTAATCAGTGTAAAAAAAGAAAATGACATGATTGTTTGTACTGTGGAGGATAACGGAGTTGGGCGTGAAAAGGCAATGGAGATGAAAGAAAAAACATCAACACATAAAGGTGAATCACTCGGAATGAAAATTACCAACGCTCGAATTGACATCATCAACAAAATAAAAAAAGCAAAAGCAAGCGTTAATCTTACCGATCTTTCTGAAGGCATGAGAGTAGAAGTAAAGCTGCCTTTTGAACTGGCTTTTTGAATTGCTATAATTATGTTATTCTTGCTGCATGATAAGATCCATTATTGTTGAAGACGAAAAGAAGAACCGCGATACTATTCTGAAAATGTTTGAGGAATATTTTCCGAACATTGAAGTCCTTGCTGTATGTGACACTACTGAAAAAGGCAAGGCTGCAATCGAACAATATAAACCCGACCTCGCTTTTCTTGATGTGGAATTGCCTCCCAATACCAGCTTTCAAATGCTGGAGCAAATCGGGCAAATTAATTTTGAAGTGATTTTTACAACCGCTTATGATAAGTATGCATTGCAGGCTATAAGGAACAGCGCATTGGATTATCTTCTCAAACCTTTTACCGTTGATGATATGAAACAAGCTCTTCAACGTTATGAAGAAAAAACAAACAAGCAGAATACTGCCATGCAGTTTCAAAATCTTTTTCATAACCTGAAACATTCCAACACTACTGAAAAGAAAATTGCACTTTCAACATTCTCAGGTTTGACCTTTGTGCCTGTAAAAAATATTGTACGCTGCCAGGCCGATGCCAATTACACCACTTTCTATTTATTAGATAAAACAAAAATTGTTGTTTCTAAAACCTTAAAAGAGTACGAGGAGCTTTTAAAAGATTACAACTTTTTCCGTGTACACCAATCGAATCTTATCAATCTTGAACACATTAAAAATTATGTTCGTGGCGAAGGCGGAACCGTTTTTATGACTGATGGTTCTGAGATTGATGTTTCAAGACGTAAGAAAGATGAGTTCATGAAAAAGCTGCATGAAATGTAGCATGAAGAGACGTTGCATTGCAACGTCTCCACAACGCACATCACACACCTAACCACCACCACAAATGCGCATCAATTAAAATTTTAAAATCAACCCCCTACGTTAAACCGGTTCCGTTCACCGTAGAGACGTTGCATTGCAACGTCTCTACTTACCTAACAACCACAAAATACGCAACAATTAAAATTTCAAAATCAACTTTGCCTCATTAAACCGGTTCCATTCACCACAGAGACGTTGCATTGCAACATCTCTATCCACAATAACACTTCCGCATTTTCATTATTGCCGACCGCTTAAACAATGCTGACCACCGCATGTTCAAAGAGAGTTTTTCTGCCCTCATGCGGGTATATGTTTGCTGTATAATTTAATAAATAATACAGGAGTAAAGCCGAAAATCCTTAAACATAGTAGGCATAAAAAATCAATTAAATATTAAAAAAAATTAAAATGAAAAAGTTCATCGTTTCAATTCTGCTTATGCTTCCATTAGCAAATCTGCTCTATGCACAAAATGTAGGAATAAATAATCCAACTCCGGCAGCAAGTGCGTTGTTGGATTTAACAGCCACTGACAAGGGCTTGCTCATTCCACGATTAACAACTACACAACGCAATGCCATTTCATCACCGGCCACCGGGCTAATGGTTTATGACATTACACTTGTTCAATTCTATTATTATGACGGAAGTATATGGAGGCCGTTATCAGATAATAAGACAGCCTGGAACACTACCGGTAATGCCGGAACCAATCCTTCAACAAATTTCATAGGTACTACCGATAACAGCGATATTGTTTTCAAGCGCAATAATATCCAAGCCGGTTTAATCGGCCAGGGCAATAGCTTCTTTGGTTTAAATTCAGGAGCGAACATAGCCAGCGGAACAATGAATACTTGCGTTGGTTACAATTCAGGCTATGGGAATATTACCTCTTCACGTAATACATATATTGGCAATCAGGCTTCAGGCAGTGATTCAATTAGTCACTCAACTGCCCTTGGCGATAGCGCTTATGTTACAAAAAGTAACAGTGTCATATTAGGTAACAATGCTGATGTAGGTATCGGTCGTTCCTATCCTGATTCACGTTTGCATGTAACAGGACAAGTTACAATTGGTAATGGATCAGTGGCTACAGGCAGCACGCAAGGTTTGCCATTTTCTTACAACCAGGCAAATACGAGTGCGTTGTTTTTTGGGAGGAGTGATAACCAACCCACCCAAAGTGATTATGCTGTTATGTATGCCGAACAAAATAATAACGGAAGCAATGAAGTAACACGACTTAATATTATTACCGGAGACAATGCTGGCGGTGGATCAACCCCAGCAATTGAAAATGATGAAGTGTTTGTGGGTTCATTTGATTGGCAACTCCAACAAAAGAAGGGCATCCTGCTTAAAAACGGGATGATGGGGGTTGAAGGAAATATGGCACCCGAATTTCCTATCAGCTTTTCAACTAATAACGGTGATAAAATTTCATTCAGCGGAAGCACAGCAAATACAGCGCATTATGGAATAGGCTTGCAAACCAATTTATTGCAACTGAATACCAATTCAAGTTCAGGTGATATAGCTTTTGGTTATGGTTGCAGCAATTCCTTTGTTGAAAATGTACGCATAAAAGGAAACGGTAATGTTGGCATTGGCACAACTAACCCGTCCTATAAACTACATATTGGAACTTATAACAATGGTTTGCGCGTTGAAGGGCCTTCAACATCAGGCGGTGTGGCTGCAAGCTTTGGCGGATATGGTGATTTTCAAATTGATGGATATGGATTGGCAGGTGGAAGATTTGTTGTTAAAGATAATGGTAATGTAGGTATCGGTGTAAATAACCCTATTTATAAATTAGCTGTTATGGGCGATGCAAACTTGCGCGGAATAACTTCGATAGCCAACTCCACATCGTCTAGCTATTACGGTAGAATGATGCATACCGGTGGAGGAGGCAATTTTCATTTAGATACTTATGGTGCCGGAGGTATGGCTTTAAATTATTTTTCGGGAACAAACGTGTCTATCGGTAATGGCGCTTCGGGTATCGTTGCTACCTTTTTCGCAACTCCTAATACCGCAGGCAACACTTTTGAACTTAATTATGGGAATGCTGCTAAGCCCGGTGGTGGCTCGTGGGCGGCTACATCAGATGCTCGCTTAAAACAGCAAATACAAAATTATGATGATGGCTTAGCATCAGTTTTAAAAATAAATCCCGTTACATACCATTATAATCAACTATCAGGCTACGATTCTAAACCTCAATATGTAGGCGTTCTCGCACAACAATTAAAAGAGGTTGCTCCATACATGGTCGGAACTTTTACGAAAGATGGAACGGAGTATTATAATGTTGACAACAGCGCATTAACCTATATGTTAGTTAATGCTGTAAAAGAACTAAGTGCAAAAAATGATACTGCCATGCAACAGATTATCGAACTTAAAAAAGCAGTTGATGAATTAGTAAAAGCACGACCTGAAGCATCTGCCAAATAATGTCAATTGGAGAGCAGTTTCATATCCGCATTCTTTGATTTTCTGACCGCTTAAAAGATGTTCACCACCGCATGTTCAAAGAGATTTTTCAGCCCTTCATTCAGCTATATGTTTGTTTCATCATTCAACAAATAATACAGGAACATAGCCCAAAATCCTTGAACAAAGTAGGCGATAAAAACAGTCAAACAATTAAAAAACTAAATAAAATGAAAAAAATTATCCTTTCAATCATGATGTTGCTTCCTTTAGCAAATCTGCTTAATGCACAAAATGTTGGTATCAATAATCCCACTCCTGCCGCAAGTGCATTGTTGGATTTAACTGCCACTGACAAAGGCTTGCTCATTCCACGATTAACATCTGTACAGCGCAATGCCATATCATCGCCTGCAACAAGCTTGCTGGTTTTTGATATTACACTCAACAGGTTTTATTCTTTTGACGGAATTATATGGAGACCTTTATTAGACAATGTAACAGGCTGGACCACTTTGGGCAATTCAGGCACAAATCCAGCAAACAATTATTTGGGTACCTCAGACAATCAACCATTAAAAATCAGGGTAAACAATACAACAGCAGGAAGCATACAAACTGACGGGCAAACTTTCATGGGATTGAATGCAGGATTAAGTGCAACCGGAACTCTTAACACAGCATTCGGTGGCAGTACATTAAAAAGCAATATAAGCGCAGGCAGTTTTAATTCTGCATTTGGGTATGAAGCTTTGAAAACTAATAATTCAGGATCTAGTAACAGTGCTTTTGGAGTAAATGCTTTGCGTTTGAATACTTCAGGAGATCGTAATACTGCATTTGGCACAAGCACTTTAAATAGTAATACAACGGGAACCTATAACGTGGCAGTAGGCTACAGCAGCTTTGGATTCAATACAACAGGTTCTAATAATATAGGTATAGGATATGTGGCTGGCGGAGTGAATACTACAGGCAATGACAATATAGCTATAGGAACCGGCAGTTTAGGTGCCTCAATAGCTAACTATAATGTGGCAATTGGATCGGCTGCTATGGGGGGGATAGCCACAGGATCAGAAAACACTGCAATAGGATATGCCACACTTTATTCACAATCGTTTAATAATGCAAACATTGCATGGCAGAGTGACAATGTTGCAGTTGGTGCGTATTCGCTATATAACAACCAACCAACAACTAATGCCAATGGAAAATGGAATACTGCAATAGGCCATTCCTCATTAATCATGAACACAACGGGTAAAAGCAACACTGCAATAGGATCTAATGCCGGACAATCTAACCAAACAGGAAACTTTAATACATACGTTGGCGCAATGACCGGAGCATTTACTGGTTCGTATGATAATGCAACATCTTTAGGCAATGGCGCAGGAACTTTTTTGTTAGCAAGCAACCGTGTTGAAATCGGCAACACAAGTGTAAGCTGGATTGGCGGGCAGGTTAACTGGGCTACCTTCAGTGACGCACGCATTAAAGATAATGTACAGCACGATGTGTCCGGTTTGGATTTTATAAACCTGCTTAGCCCTGTTACTTACAATTACAACATTCATCGCAGCAATAAAATGATGGGTGTAACTGATACTTCAGATTGGAAGGAAAAATATGATATAGAAAAAATCCGCTTCAGCGGTTTCATTGCACAGGAAGTGGAGCAGGCTGCAATTAAAACCGGTTATGATTTCAGCGGTGTGGTTAAACCCGAAAACCCTGACAACCTATATACTGTACGTTACGCTGAGTTTGTAGTGCCTTTGGTAAAAGCCGTGCAGGAACTTTCGACACAAAATGAAGCTCAAAAACAAGAACTGACTATTGCCAATAAAAAATTGGAAACACAGGAAAAAATAATCACTGACTTATTATCAAGAGTTGTAAAACTTGAAACCTCAAAAAAATAAACAGAACTGAATAAACATTCACAGTATAAAAAACGAAACAAAATGAAAATCATAAAAATAATATTGATAGCAGTTTGCACAGGTTGCAGTTTTTATTCAACTGCACAATTGATGACAAATAATAATGTACAAATCACTGTTGCAGGTTCAGCACAAGTAACCGTAAAAGGAGACGTGCAGAATAATGCAGGAACAACAATTGCAAACAATGCAACTATTGACCTTACAGGTGACTGGATTAATAATTCAGGAAACAATTGCTTTGGAATATCACAGGGAACTGTAATTCTTAATGGGGCCAATCAGCTTATTCGCGGTAATACGCAAACCGTTTTTAATAATCTCAACTTAACAGGAGGAACAAAGACCTTGCAAATCAATACAACCACCGGTGGAGGAAATGTTACACCGGCAGGCATCTTAGCCTGCAACAATGCTGTACTCGATTTGAATTCAAATACATTAACTGTAAACAACTCAAATTGTAATGCGATATCAAACACGACAGGATATATATTAAGCGAAGACGCTGACAACAGTTCTAAGCTAACATGGAAAATAGGCGCAACTACAGGCACACATACTATACCTTTTGGAAATGCCAGTGCTACTCAAATTCCCTGTTCAATAAATGCTACTTCAGGAAGCTTAGGAGATGTAACCGTTTCTACTTATAAAACTGTACCCAACAATACTCCATATCCCGTAGCTCCCACATTGGTTACACATGTTCATAATATGGCAGGTGTTGATAACAGCGCTAACACTGTTGACCGTTTCTGGCAGATTGACAGAACAGGATCAGGCATAGCAACTTACACGCTTGCTTATGCGTCAACAGAAAATGCAGCAAACGGAAACATGAATATGCGCGCACAATGCTGGAATAATACACCCAACGCCTGGGAAGCTCCGCTTGCCGGACAATCAAATCCTACAACACAAAGTGTAACTGTTCCAGGTGTTATTCAATCAGGTGCCTGGGCTGTGGCATTATTCTCTTCTCCATTGCCTATTCAGTTGCTTTCGTTTAGCGCAAAAGAAAAAGACAATAAAAATGTAGTGTGCAACTGGAGCACTGCAACAGAAATAAACAACGATCATTTTACTGTAATGCGCAGTAAAAACGGAATCTCTTTTGAAGAAATCGGAAAGGTTGATGGAGCAGGAAATTCAAATAGTGTTTTGGATTATTCATATACCGACCTTAATCCTTATCACGGTGTTTCGTATTACCGTTTAAAGCAAACAGATTTTAACGGTACAATATCTTATTCAAAAATTGAAAGTGTTTTAATAACAGACGAAGAAATAAAATATGCAGTTTTTCCCAATCCTACACAAGGAAATATTTTCATCAAATTCAGTACTGAAGAAAATACAAATGCCAATTACACCATTACCGATGCCGCAGGAAGATTAGTAGCCAATGGCAGGTTGAACAATTTATCAGGGATACAAGAGGTATCACTTATCAATGTATTGAAGGGCTTCTATTTTTTAAGAATTACAAATGGCTCTCATGTATTTACAAGTAAACTGGAGGTTATAAATTAATGATAGCATGACATCATTCATCAAGATAAACCGGAGGAGGCCAAAAATCCTTAAACAGAGTAGGCGCAAAAAATTAAAAACAAAAAAAATTATGAACTCTATTAAAAGCTACATAATTCAAAAAGTTTGTTTCGTTATCACAGACCTGCAAACTATAGTAAACTTCAAAACAAAACTCTCCACTAAAGTGGTGTTGACTTTAGCTTGTTTGCAACCAAATATTTGTAAAGGAAATTTTATTGCAAAAATTCAAGACAAAAAAATAATTAACCATTCAAATAATTTTTAAAATATAGAAAAAAATGAAAAAGACAACACTTTCAATTCTCCTTGCAATTATTGCAACAGTGCTTAATGCACAAAACCCGGCTTTCAAATGGGCTGATGCCCTTGCAGGAAACTTCAACCTGCATAATACAGGCATTGCTGTTGATGCAAACAAGAATGTATATCTATCGGGTTACTTTAACGACTCCGTTGATTTTAATCCGGGACCCGGAACTTTCAAACTTTTTTGCAACGGAGTTTATGACATCTGCATTTACTCGTTAGATTCATCGGGGCATTTCCGATGGGCAAAGCAAATGGGAGCGTATAATGATGACCGCGCCAATTCAATTGCCCTGGATGCATCAGGCAACGTTTACTTCACAGGTTACTTCCAGGGATCGGTTGATTTCGATCCGGGTGCAGGGCAGTACAACATTAATTCTATGTTTGGAATTCCTAATATTTATGTAGGCAAGTTAGATAACGCAGGCAACTTTGTCTGGGCTAAAGCATTTCTCGGCAGCGGCAATGGCAGTGGTGATTTCGCATCCGGTAAGTCAATTGCGCTTGATGGATCAGGCAATGTTTATACTACCGGTTTTTTTCAAGGCACATTTGATTTTGATCCTGATAACTTCGGCACTTACAGCGTTACTTCTGCTGGTGATAAAGAGGCTTATATCTCTAAATTAAATTCGTCAGGTGCATTTATGTGGGCTAAAAAAATTGGTTCAACAGGTTACGATGTTAATTATGCAATTGTTTCAGATGCTGGCGGAAATATTTATACTAAAGGGTTATATTCAGGAACAGTTGATCTTGATCCAGGTGCAGGCGTTTATAATCTTTCTTTTGGATTTCCTGATCAATGGGCTGTTACAAAATTAAATACGGCAGGCGACTTTGTATATGCAAAAATATTACCCGCATACAATATCCAGGATCCGAAAAGCATTGCCGTTGATGCTTCAGGCAATTTATTCAATGTCGGGTCACTCATTGCTGCCACAGATTTCGATCCGGGTCCTGGCGTTTTTAATCTTGATCCTAATAATACAACATATACTGATATTTATATTTCCAAACTTGACCCCGCAGGAATTTTTTTGTGGGCTAAAAAATATGGTAGTATTAACGATGGCGATTATCCAACAGCAGTAACTATTGATGGTGCAAATAATTTATTCATGACTGGTTTTGGTTATACGGGTTCAGGTACGGTCACTTCAGGTATCTTCATCTCAAAACTGAATAATGACGGTAATGAATATTGGACGCAGGTTTTTACAAGTGCTGTAGCCGGTCAATGCATTGGTTACGCGATTGCTGTTGATGACGCATCAAATGTTTATACTACTGGCGACTTCAAAATGACTGTTGACTTTAATCCGGGAGCCGGTGTATTTAACCTTACTGCACCCGGGCCAGGATACGTGGCTGCAGAGTTTATTCAGAAAATGAATTATGGCTGCACTACACCATCAGGCAACATCACCTACCTCACCAATGACAGTATATGCGCAGGAGACACCGCAATACTGCAAGCCAATGCAAGCCCTGGTGTAACATACCAATGGTTTAAAGGAATCAATGCAATTGCAGGAGCTAATGCGCAGCAATTAAAAGTTACCGCAGCTGCAACCTATAAGGTAATAGTTAGTAGCGGACCCACATGCAATAAAACTTTTGCAGGCAAAGCAATTAAGATAGTTAGTTTGCCGGTTTCAACAATTGCAGCAGCAGGACCAATTACATTTTGTGCAGGACAAAGCGTGATGCTAAATGCTAACGTTTCTCCTAATCTTACTTACAAGTGGAAAAAAGGAACCACTGATATTGCAGGAGCAACTTCGCCCTCTTACACAGCATCTCAAGCCGGAACTTATAAATGCACGACTACCAATAGTTTCGGTTGCTCCAAAGCTTCTAACGGAATCAAGATAACAATAAACTGCCGTGAGGAATTGTTCACTGAAAGTGATAAACCTTTGCTCTACCCCAATCCTGCAACTGAAAGCACAACATTGCAATTTATTGCTGGTAGCGAAAATGCAACTGTTACGATAATTGATATAGCCGGGAAACAAATTCAAACAATCAATTTAGCAACTACAAAAGATGCAATCAATTCAATTGAAATACCGGTTAAAAATTTTGCAGCAGGTTTATATTTTATGAAACTGCAAAATAGTGATAGCGAAAAAGTATTGAGGTTTGCTGTAAACAGATAAATACTGACATATTTTGCACAGGTATCGAATTTCGTTATGACCCACTTCGGGGAGGCTCTTTCAAAACAAAACTCCCCACTAAAGTGGGGTTGACACAATGGTGTTTGCAATCACATATTTGTAAAAAGAATTTCACTCCAAAAACCAAGTCAAAAAAAATCTTAATGCTGAACGTAAAAAGAATTTCACCTCACTCAAATAAATTATAATCATTAAACAATTAATCATTCAAAACAATGAACAAACTCATTACAACATTAGCAGTAATAAGCGGGATGCTTGTTATGCAAAGTGCATCAGTAAACGCGCAATGGTCGTTAACCGGAAATGCCGGTACCAATGCGACTACTAATTTTATTGGGACCACTGATAACGTGGCGTTAAAATTCAGAACCAAGAATGTAAACAGGATGACCATAAATGGTACAGGCAATGTGGGAATTGGCACAACTTCTCCATCATCTAAATTAGATGTAAATGGACAAGTTACCATTGACCAAAAAAACTTTGGAGGATATGGCGGATTATTAATGAAAGGTGGTAATCTTGGTATTGGTAATTATCCTAACATCGGTTTCTCTCAAATAAATGCAGCAGGAACAGATATTGTTAGCGGTTTTATACAAGGCATTCCTACTAATAATGCAACAGGCGCGGAATCAATGGACTTAGGACTTTACACTTCGCAGGCAGGTGTTGCAGGGCTTGCAGCAAGGGTTTACATTAAAGACAATGGAAATGTAGGTATCGGAACATCAACACCCCAAGCCAAACTTGATGTGAACGGAAATATTCAAATCTCCAATGCTTCTATTCCAATGGGTTTAATAACAGAGATTGGCGGATTTTCTCCGGTATTAAACATGAGTGTTAATTTTCGCGAACAAAACAAAAACACAGCATATAAGGGCGGAGGTTTTAGAATTGATAGCAGGGCAGGGCAGCCCTTATTTCAATGGATTTACAGGCCGGCAGGTTCTTCATCTGAGTTTGTTAATATGATGCTTGACTCTACAGGGCGTTTAGGTATAGGAACAACTAATCCGCAAGGCAAGCTTCATGTATTTGGTGGCGATGCATATTTGTGGGGTCTTAACCTGGGCTTTGGCACTACAAATGCAATTATTTCTACCGATAGTCCAAAGCCACTTATTTTTCAACAAGCAGGTTCAGAAAAAATGCGAATGGATGCGAATGGTAACCTTGGTATAGGAACAAGCACCCCAACTGCCAAACTTCAGGTAAGCGGAGGCGATGCATTAATAAATGGCTTAACAGCAGGCTTGGGTGGAGGAGCAGTTTTAAGTAATTCTGCTTTAGGAAAAGATGCACTTTATAACAATTCCACAGGAACTTCCAATACCGCTACCGGGTGGAGAGCGTTATTTTCCAATACTACGGGAATCTCCAATACTGCCCATGGTGACAGTGCGCTATATTCTAACACTAACGGCAATTATAATGTCGCTACCGGCAACGGTGCACTCTTTAGTAATATCGGCAGCTCAACTCTTTCAATTTATCCCGGCAGCCGCAACACTGCAAATGGATACCAGGCGCTCTACTCTAACAATATTGGCTATGACAATACCGCTATAGGATTTAAAGCGCTCTATACCAATGCAGATGGTATCTTCAATTGCGCCAATGGCTGGGGTGCTCTTTATAATAATACTAACGGATATGAAAATACTGCTATGGGACATGAAGCCCTTTATCAGAATACAACAGGAGATTTTAATACAGCCTTGGGAGCTGTTGCACTTGACGGTAACTATACAGGACTTGGTAATACTGCTGTAGGAACCGGTGCTGATGTGAATAGTGATGGCTACAGTTATAGCTCCGCATTTGGCGTTAATACCACTATTACAGCAAGTTATCAGATAAGGCTGGGAAATAACACGGTAACAAGTATAGGTGGCTTTGCAGGATGGACGACCTTGCCTTCTGACAAGCGCTTCAAGAAAAATATTCAAACCAATGTGCCCGGTTTAGAATTTATCAGCAAACTGAAACCGGTTACCTATACACTGGATGTTAGCGGCATTAATAATTTTCTGAGAAAAGATATGCCTGTAAGAAAAGATGCCGAAGGAAGAATAATAGAACTGCCAAAAGATGAGAATGGAATTGCAGCCAAAGAGAAAGTAGTTTACAGCGGCTTCATTGCACAGGATGTAGAAACGGCCGCAAAAGAAATCGACTATGATTTTTCAGGAGTTGATGCCCCTAAGAATGATCATGATGTTTACGGCTTGCGCTATGCAGAGTTTGTGGTGCCCATAGTAAAGGCGGTGCAGGAACTTTCAAAACAAAATGATGATTTGAAAAAAGAAATGCAAAATCAAAGTGAAATAAAAGATGCAAAGATTGCAGAGCAACAGAAACAAATTGATTTATTAGCTGTGCAAATGCAAAAGTTCGAATCTGCACTTTCACAATGCTGCACTAATTTTAAAGAGGCAAGTGGTAATGAACAAATAACAATTGATGCTGCACGTTTAGAGCAGAATCAACCGAATCCATTCAATCAAACTTCGGTGATTAAATTTTATGTGCCTTCAAATTTTCGCAATGCACAATTAGTCATTACTGATTTGTCGGGTGTTACTTTGAAATCATTCAGCATCAATCAAAGTGGTGTTGGACAAATAATAATCAATGCAAATGAATTAGCAGCGGGCAGTTATTTGTATTCATTGATTATTGACAATGCAAAAGTTGACAGTAAGAAAATGGAGTTGACAAAATAATTTTAAAGGTACTTCAATAAAAAAACTCATCAGAATTTATATGATGAGTTTTTTTATTTCGGACCATCCTTCCACCTCCACAGATACATGCATGCATAAGTTCGGTATGGTGACCATGATTCAGAAATTGAAACCATTTTCTTTTTAATCTTCTTCTGATCTTTTATTTTGATTTCGTAAAGGGTTACAATGGCTTGTTGAATTCCCCAATCGTCAACAGCAAAAACATCTTCGCGGCCAAGTGTAAACATGAGGAGCATTTCAACTGTCCATCTTCCAACGCCTTTTATTTCTGTGAGGTATTCAATCACCTCTTCATTGCTCATCTTATCTAATTTTTTTGAAGTCATTCCTTTTTCAATTGCAAAGCGTGCAACATTTTGAACGTATGTCACCTTTGCATTGCTTAAACCGATAGCCCGCAATGTTTCATGCGACAACTCAAGAACTTGTTGCGGGGTTGGCTCCTTTCCTTCAAACAAATCAAGAAACCGCTGATGAATTACACGCGCAACTTTCGTAGATAATTGCTGCGACATGATTGAACCACACAAGCTCAGGAAAACATTTTTTCGTTTCGTTAACTCCAATCTTCCTGTTTTGGTGATTGCTTGTTTTAAAGTTTTATCTTTTGATAAATGTTTTATGTGAGGCATGGTAATGGAAATATGGAAGAATGGAAATATGGGAGTAAGAAAATGTTATGAAGTTTTCAAAATTTATTTTTCAAGCATTAAATTTTTTGAGAGTGCAAAAAAAATCGCTCACACTATTTATGTGTCATTCAGAGAAATTTTTTGAAGATTACAACTATATTCAATTGGAGTAAAACTAATCTTAAAAAACAATATCGTTAACCTGAACATCCTGCTTCATCTCCAAAAAGTTTCATTCTGAATGACAACTCTTAAAAATTATTTCACCACCGATATTTTTTTCGTTTCAGAATAATTTTCTGTTTCTATTTTCATAAAATAAATTCCTGCATCAACATTTTTTACATTCCATTCAAGTTGATGTTCGCCTTTTTGCATTTCTGCATCAGTGATTGTTGCAATTAATCTTCCGGCAGGATCAAAAATCTTTATCGTAACCTTTCCTGTTTTTGAGAGAGAAAATAAAATCGTTGCTGAATTAATCACAGGGTTCGGATAAACAACACTTGATGCATCTGCACTTGCATTTTCATGAATGCCAACATCAATGGGTGGCGAAGCACCAATGTTTAACCATTCGTTTACTGATGTAAATACGCTTCCGTCATAACCTGCTACAGATGCCATCCATAAACTATCGTTGTAAACTAATCCAACCAGGTCGCTGATGTTGCTCACGCCTGTTGTTTTTGGAGTTCCGCTTTTCCATGCGCCTGCCTGCAAATCATATCCCCAGCAATCACTCTTGCCAATCGTTCCTCCACCATTGGGATCGCCACCAGCAAAAACTATTAAAGGTTTAAGTTCTAAAAAAGGAGTTCCTGCTGCTAATCTGCTTACTGTTCCGCCCGGGTAATCGGGCAATGTTGTCCAGGTTATTTGCGTTGGGTTTGCAGCATTAATTGTTCCAATATAGGCCTCGGCAACAGCGCTGAGAAGTATCTGAGAAAAACCTCCGGCTACAACAATTTTATTTCCATTAATAGCGCCACGTAATCCTGCGGTAGCGGTTCCGGTTTTATCAGTTCCACTTGTCCACGTATCAGTTAAAGGATTATAAATCTGAACCATATTCTGATCGCCCCCACCGTCATATCCCCCGATATAATATATCAGTGAATCATTATAAACGCCCGAAGCATAATCACCAACAGGTGTAGGCATATCTGTGCCGTTAGTCCATGTATCATTGATCGCATCATAAATATACAAAGTAGGGTCAGGAGCAAAACCGCCCGTATAACCACCGGCACAATAAATTTTATTTCCCACACGCTGTGCTGAAAATTCATATTTAACAGAAGGCATTGGCGCCACATTACTCCATGTATTTGTACCTGTGGCAAAAGAATTATTATAAGGCTCAACGCCTGAAGCATCAGCACCACCAATGGCAAACAACTGGCCGGGCGAAGTAGCAGTACTTCCATTTAAAATAAATGCCCCGGCTAATCCAAAAGTTCCTGTTGCAACATCAGGTTTGCTGGTCCAGCCATAATTTTCAAACAATTCGAATACACCAACATTTTTAACAAGCGTATCATTGAGGTGATAACTATCGGCAGCAAGTTGTGTATAAATGGTAACAGTGTAAGTTCCTGCGGCAGCGGGTGTCCATGGATCGAAAGTAATCTGGTTTATGTCATTAAAGATTGAGTTGTTGATTGTTTTTGTTGAAGTGTACCCTCCGTTTATAGTCATGGTTACATCAAATGTTTCTGCATTCACTCCATTGTTTCTGAAAGATGCCTGCGGAGATAATGTAAAAAGTCCGGTATTGCTCATATCAATGCTTTGCGATAACACATCATCAAGCGCAACATGAATTGGTGTGCTCCATTTTAGCATGGGTG
Source organism: Bacteroidia bacterium (assembly GCA_039931675.1). Taxonomy (GTDB): domain Bacteria; phylum Bacteroidota; class Bacteroidia; order AKYH767-A; family OLB10; genus JAEUTH01. Next base: position 19,322 of record JBDTRM010000025.1, read on the forward strand.
CATTTAATTCATTTGAACCTGTCCATCCCGTAGAGTCATTTACAAATTCAATATCGGTCTGAATTAAATTGGCCATCAGCGCCCATGAGGTTCCGTCATTAGGGCTGAATGTGGTTCCATCCACACTTCCTGCAGCAGCAGTTGAAATAATATAAGTAGAATCAGTTCCCGGCACGTAACACATTCCGAGTTTCAGCGTCATGTTTGCTGTGTTGGTGCCCACGAGATTCCATGTAGCTCCGCCATCGTTAGTTCTTACAACATCTGAGGAACCAATATTGCCGCCACTTGTTGCCAAACCATTGCTTGAATCGCGAAAAGCAATGGCTCCTATATAATCAGGAAAAGGAGTTTGCGATGCAGTCCAGTTAAGTCCGCGATCTGTTGATTTATAAACTCTTCCAAGATTGGTTCCGAAAAAAATTGTACTGTCGCCCTGGTGCGTAAAGACATCAGTAATACCAAATTCACCTCCCAATTCAGGAGCGATAGCTGTATCGGGTGTACGTACCCAGTTATTACCACCATCGGTTGTAGTATAAATTTCAAAATAATTATTGGTAGGATCGCCCATGCATAAGCCATTATTTGCATCCCAAAAATAAATCCAGTTAGGAAAATTTCCTGTAGCATTGAATAAAGCAGTAGGCTGAGGATTCCAGCTTGCACCACCATCATCGGTTCTTAAAACTCCCCCTGCGCCACCGGTTGGGCTATACATTGCAACCCATGCAGTATCTGCATTGATAGCACAGATACTTGACGGACGAAGGCCAACAGCATTATTGATAGGTCCGCCAGCCCAGGTTGCACCACCATCAACAGTTCGTGTAAACTCCTGTACAGGATTTGTTTGATTTGCAGGATCGGAAACAATTCCCCAAACTACATTGCCATCAACAGCATCAATAAACTGAACAAAATATCCTGCTGTAACATTAGAGGGTTGTGCTACCCATTGCGCATCAGCCTTGTTGATTGAAAGAAAAATTAGCAGCAGAAGAATAAGTTGTCGGTTGATAATAAATTGCGGAGTGCATAAAAGTTTTTTCATGGCAATGAGTTTTATCATTTAATGATTAATTAATTTTCTGTAATATTAATAAATCAACCATTAACACAGAGAAATTTTATTGCCCCATAATGCAAATGATTTTTTATCGGATAAATAAAAACCCGCGGGGAATAAAAAATCCACGCGGGTTAACATTTTGGTTTTTTATAATGAAATTATTTCACCACCGATAATTTTTTCGTTTCCGAAAAATTTTCTCCTTCTATTTTCAAAAAATAAATCCCTGCATCAACATTTTCTGCATTCCATTCAAATTGAAATTCACCTTCTTGAAAAGATTTATTTTCACATAGAGTTGTAATTACTTTTCCTGTTGCATCATAAATTTTTGCTGAAATGTTTTGTGATTGATTTAATGCAAACGAAATTGTTGATGATGTTGAAATCGGATTTGGAAAAATATTTACTGAACCCGATTCATCATCCATTATCAAAACATCAGATACTGTTTCGCCTGTTTTGTAATTAGGAAAACAAGCACCAAGATAATCTCCATGAAATAGATGATGTAGTATTTTATTATTCGCAACACATATCGTGTGTCCATGATGACACATATAGGTATGACCATTGCCGCATGAGTAACCAAGTGCGGGGCCATTATATTTATAAATTCCATCACTCGTACCGTTATTAAACCCACCGCAATAACCCTTAAACGGACTTACCATGGCAATGCCAAGATGGTCAACTCCCGTATCAATCGTGGTCCAGGTATTTCCATCATCAATGCTGTATGATGAGCCAAGTCCATGAAGTGCTCCTGTGAAGTAATCAATAGAAGAAGTATCACCTCCTGTGCTAACCCATGTTGCAACAGTTCCCGGAACATAAGAAAGACCGAACGTGAAAAATTTTCCCGTTGGTTCTACTTCAGTCCAGGTGATTCCGCCATCTGATGTCCTGTAAAGTTCATCTTCGATACCCCATAATCCGTGCATAGCATCACGCATTTCTATATTACTAACTACCGCCTCTGTAACAGGAGTGGAGCTTACAGTCCAGTGTTCACCCTTGTCAATAGATTTCCATACCCTTCCATTTGTACTAACAGTCCATAGAGTATTTCCAATATGTGTTGAAGATGATGGATAAAAACTTTCTCCGTATTCACGAGTTGCCATATTTGCATCGGGAACTAATGACCATGTAATTCCACCATTATGAGTTGTGTAAACGATCATAAAAGAAGGACCTGTAACAAGAGCAGTATCACCATAAATAACACCATCATTGGAATTGAAAAAATAAATATTATCCCAAAACCGCGTAACGGGCGAAACGGAAAGTTCATTCCATGTAACTCCCCCATTAGTAGTTTTCAAAAGCTTAGAACTACTATAATCAGTAACAGTAGAAATTATGTAAGCTGTTGAAGCACTTAAAGGAGAAAGCCCTAACATAATCTGGTCGGTGAACGGAATAGTTCCACCGTTCCAGTGATTCCCCCCATCAATTGTTCTTGTAAATTCCATTGTTGGGCTTGTAAATCCATCGTTGCGTAAATAGGTAAGCCCCCAGGCAACATTACTGTTGACCGCCCTTAATTGAAAGATTCCTTTTTGAGGATTAGGGGAACAGCCAGTAGATTTACCTGTCCACTGTGCCTGTGATGCAATGCAGCTTATAGCAAGCAATGCTGTCAAGATAAAGATTTTTTTCATTTTGTTTTTGTTTTTGAATTGTTTGGAATTATTATTTGATTACTGTAAATTTTTGTGTTTGAATATTTTCTCCAATGTTCCATCTTAACAAATAAAATCCTCCTGAAAAATTTGAAATATCAATTTGTGTTTTGTTTGTATTTATCTTTTCATAAAAAATAATTTGTCCAAAAATATTTTCAATCGAAATTTCACCCGCTTCATTAGAAGGAAATTTTATGGTAACAGAATTTGTTGCCGGGTTTGGAAAAACGGAAAACACTGAATTAATATCATATTCAGTTATTGCAGTAGCCATAAAATTTATACATGGCGAGGTATCTGTACAAATTAAATTAATAATTGCAGCATAAGAGCCGTTTGTAGTTGGAGTATAAGAATAATTAACGGCACCGGGTATAGGCAACATAGTTGAACAATCAATCCATTGGTAGCTTGCATTTGAATAGATTGTTGTGAATAATGTATTTCCTATTTGATGATTAATTGCTATTGGTGAACTTAAAGTTGTGGTGTGGTGTGTTAGTTTTTTTGAGCAACCAGAAACACTATCAGATACAGTTACTGAGAAGTTAGATGAAATCATAGGGCTAACAATTATGCTTGCAGTAGTTTCTCCTGTGCTCCATAAATATGATGTGCCTCCGCTAGCAATCAAAATTGTTCCGTAACCCGAGCAAATTGTATCAACTCCGTTTAGTGCAAAATTAAAAATTTGGACGTATGCACAACTTGAAGTATCAAAACCGCAGCTATTTCCAATGATAACAGCGTAATTTCCGCTATTGGCTGGAGAAAAATATTTAAATGTTGCACCCGAAATCGGTAGCATATTCGCACAATCAATCCATTGAAAAGTTGAACCTGTTGCAGCATTAGAATTTACGATACCACAATTTAGCGAAAGTGAAGTGTCTGTAATATTGATAATTATTTGTTGATTCAATGTTGTTGTATATCCTAAAATGCTGTCACTTACAACAACCGAATAAGTCGTAGTTGTTAACGGACTTACAGTAATACTTGAAGTTGAATCACCAGTACTCCAATTAAAACTTGTTCCTGCAGTTGCAGTAAGTGTAACGCTATCGCCAGGGCAAATTGAATTGCTTCCGGTAATTTGTATTGTGGCAGGAAACATTTGTCCTGCAAGAATGGGCTGATTAATTGTTCCGTTGTAGGCATAATCTTTAATAGTAAAATTTGCAGTTCCATTTGAATAAACATGTGCATCTAATCTTGCCCAGCCATAATAAGTATTGCCACCGAAAGCGAATTTTAGTCCTAAATATTTGTCAGTCGCGTTGAGCCAGTTTCCAGTTGCACTATGAACCCAGGTGCCGTTATGCCAATTAAAACCCCAGCCCTCGCGAGCCATATTATATGTTCCATTTGACCAGGTACTGGAATTATTAATTAATGATCCCAGGCTGAGTGCTGAAGGAGATGAGTAAGTGAGGGACTCATAATTTCCAGTTGCAGGAGTTAATGTAATACCTGCATAAGGATGAGGTCCCAAATTTCCGGTTAGAATTGTAATATCAAAATCGATTGTTCCATCATTATTCAAATCCAAATGATAAACGGAATTATTGGTGCTGAAAGTTTGATCAGGAATGACATCCGTATAAACAATCTGCGCATTTGAAGAAATAAAAAATAAAATATTCAAAATGCAGATGGAGATAATTGTTTTTAAAGTTTTCATCTTTAATAGTTTTATTTAGTTACAATTAGTTTTTCAGTTTTTACAAAATCGGGTGTTTGTATTTGTAAATAATAAATTCCCGGTTGAACGTCATTGACATTCCAAACTACCTGGTGTTGACCTTGCTTTAAAGTATTGTCAGCAAGTGTTTTTATTAATCTGCCGTTTACATCAAAAATTTTAAGTGAGACATTCTGTGATTGAGGGAGAGAAAAAGAAATCGTTGTTGAGTTGGAAAATGGATTGGGAGAAATTTTTATATGACTCTGAGTAAAAGTATGACGAATAATCCCTGTTGATAAGGTTCCGGTATCTCCGGCAAGAATGTATTGGTTGGGAATTGAATTGTAAGCATAATCTTTTATAGTGAACGCATTTGCACCATAAACACCAAGTCTTGCCCATCCAAAATAATTGGCACTTCCGGTATTTATCATTAATCCTAAGTAATGATCAACATATGGATATCCACCCCAATTTCCCTGATGACCTCCTGGAGCACACCAACCTTGCTGACAGTGTGTAGTCGTGTAAGCAGAAATAAATGGACAACCAATGACAGATGAAACCGATGAGAAATCAACGATAGTGCCAACGTTTAATGCAGAGGGCAATCCTATATTAAGAGTTACTTTATTTCCTGAATCTGCGCAGAGTGTGATTTGCGATAGTCCAATGGTTGCGAAACCACAAGGACAAGAATGAATAACTATATTAAGATTTATTGCAAAATCTGGTGTTCCGTCATTATTCAAATCAAGATTATAAGAACATGGAAAAGAGGTATACGTGCTGCATGTATCATCATAAATGTCCGTGTAAACAATCTGTGCATTTGCAGAAATGAAGAATGAAAAATAAATAATTAAAAATGTAATTATTGTTTTTAGTGTTTTCATTTTATTTATATTTTAAGGGATTAAATTATTTTTCGGCAAAGGTTTAAACAAAGCAAAAGCTGCACAATAACCTAAACAGGTGCATTCCACATATTATCAAAACCAAAAACAACCTGTTTAGGTGGTGTGATTACTAAATTGCTTACAACTATATTTGTAGGATGAAACATTTTGCTGTTTTTATGAAATGCTTTTTTGTTTTAGTGCAATTTGTTTTTTGTACAAAATGCTTTCCGCAACCTGTTAATACTCCGGCATTAAAATTTGAACAGATAACTTCGGAGCAAGGTCTTTCAAACAGAAATGTTTTATGTATGATGGTTGACCATAAAGGTTTTTTATGGATTGGAACACAGGATGGCGTGAATCGTTTTGACGGCAATGAATTTAAAATTTTTAGAAACAACCCGTTTGATACTACAACTATTTGCAGACAATGGTCTGTGGCAATGGCTGAAGATAAAACGGGCACCATCTGGATTGCATGTAATATTCCACAAGGGCTGAATGCTTATAACCCCGTTAGCGGAAAATTTAAACGATACTGTGATAATCCTTATTACAAAAACGTTTTACCTAACAGCACTATTAATTTTATTTATGCTGATGAAAAAAATAATTTATGGATTTCCACCAATGGCGAGGGACTTTTAAAATTTAATCCATCAACTAACAACCATTCCTATTACAAACACAATGTGAATAATGTAAACGCTATTCATTCAGATGTCCCGACTAAGATTTACCGTGCCGACAATAATCATTTATATATTGGTGTTGAAGGTGGCTTTGATATTTTTGATATGCTGACAGGCAAGTGCAGATATGTAAATGTTGTTTCGAAGAATGCATTAAGTAAAGATGATTCCTACTCAAATATTTTTAAAGACAGTAAAAATAATTTATGGATTTGCACACATGATGGCTTGAAGATGTTTGACCCGGCAACTGAAAAAATATACGAGTACAAACATGATGTGCAGAATCCTAATTCAATATATACGGATACTCTTTGGGGTATATGTGAATCTTTTGACGGGAGATTATGGATTACCACTGCTACAAACGCAGATGCAACTGATGGAAAAGGCCTGATTGTTTTTGACCCGGTTAGTAAAATGTTTCCTCATTACCGTCACGATGATTCAAATCTAAATTCAATACCTTCAGATTATTGTTCTGAAATTTGTGTTGACAAGTCTGGTAAGATTTGGATTCAGATTCCTTATGCAATTGCAACGATAAATACACTGCCTTATAAATTTGAATCATTCAAACATGATATAAAAAGCAAAAGTTCACTTATTGATGATAATATTCAATATATTTTTCAGGACAGTCATGGAAAAATTTTTGTCCTCATTTATTTAAATAAAGGCATTGATGTTTTTAATTCCGAAAAAGGAACTTTTGAATGTTATCAACCCGATGAAAAAGTGAATAAGTATTTTCGTGAAAGCCGCACCGATTGTATGTTTGAAGACAGGCATGGAAACTATTGGGTGGAGGCCGATATGAATAAACTCATCATGTATAATCCCGTTTCACATCATGCCGAAGTTTTTTCCTATAAAGAAAATCATCATCCTGACTCACTTGGTGTAGGATATATTTTTGATGTGTACGAGGATGCAAAAGAAAATATTTGGATAGGCGGGGAAAACGGATTGTCAGTTTATAATCCGCAAACACAAAAATTTAAAACGATGCTTGTTGACCCATCAAAACCGGCAACAGATATCAACATGGTTTGCAGGTTTATTGATTGGGGCGATGGAAAAATATGGATGACAACTGCCAATGGTCTTGCTTATTACGATGAAAAGAAAAAGGTTATCATTATAAAAAAATTCAGCGGTTCAAACATTGCGCGCATTGCAAGTAACAGTGGTTACACATCTGTTTTAGCAGAAGAAAAAAATAAATTATGGCTGGGCACCATGGGGCAGGGGTTGTTTTTAATGGATGTTGAAACGGGTAATTGTATTGGTTTTAATACAACAGATGGATTGCCAAACGATGTGGTGAGGGGAATATTAAAAGATAAAAATAACAATCTGTGGCTGGCTACCAACAATGGCATTTGCAGGTTTAGTCCTTCAAAAGAATTTTTAAATTTTTCGGATAAATCATCAAAAGGAATATTCAGAAATTACAATATTGGTGATGGCATTCCTGTAAAAGAATTTGGATGGAACTGTTATCGCAAAATGAATGATGGTTCGATGTTATTTGCCATGTATGCAGCTTCCGGCTTAGTGCGTTTTTTTCCTGATAACCTGCATGATAATAATTTTATCCCCCCGGTTTATATCACTCACTTTTCACTTTTCAATAAAGAAGTTACACCTTCTGACACTAATTCTTTTTTAAATACAACTATCGAAACAACCAAAGAAATTAATTTAAGCTATCACGAAAATGTTTTCTCATTCGGTTTTGCTGCGTTGAATTTTGTACATCCCGAAAATAATAAATACGCTTACAAGCTCGAGGGGTTTGATAAGGATTGGATTTATACTGATGCAACAAAGCGTTTTGCAAATTACACTAACATTAATCCCGGTGAATATACTTTTAAAGTAAAGGGAAGCAACAATGATGGTGTGTGGAATGAAACACCGGCAACAATAAAATTAATTATCACTCCGCCTTACTGGCAAACATGGTGGTTCAGGGTATTGATTGCTGCTGCCGCTGCTGCTGCCGCTTTTGCCTTCTATCGTTTTCGTGTCAATCAATTGTTGCGATTACAAAACATCAGGAATAAAATTGCTCACGATTTGCATGATGATATTGGCAGCACATTAAACAGCATTTCTGTTTTCAGCCAGGTGGCGCAGCAGGAACCTGAAAAACATAAGGAAGCATTAGATATGATTGGCGAAAGCTCACGCAAAGTAATTGATGCCATGAGTGATATTGTGTGGACTATAAATCCCGAACACGATTCGTTTGAAGAAATTATTCTTCGCATGAGGTCGCTAACGTTTAACTTGCTTCGTGCAAAAAACATCGAGCATACATTTCGAGCCGATGAATCATTAAACGAAATAAAACTCTCCATTGAAAACCGAAGAAATTTTTATCTCTTTTTTAAAGAAACAGTAAATAATTTAGTGAAACATGCTGATGCAACACGTGCAGAAATACATCTTACATACGATAGCAAAACAATTGTTTTAATGATTCGCGACAACGGAAAAGGATTTGATACTTCAGTAGAGTATAATGGCAATGGAATAAACAGCATGAGGAACAGGGCGAAAGAAATGTATGCAAAATTGAGCATAGAGTCTTCGGCAGGAAATGGAACTATGATAAGATTAGTTTTATCTGTATGAGTATTGTCATGCTTAGGTACGAAGCATCCCTTATCATGTATTGTAATATCAATGAAAGATTCCTCGTACCTCGGAATGACAAGTAAACTTGCATAAAACACAAAACAATGAACAACATACGTGTAACTATATTCGAAGACAATCGCAACTTGCGCGAAGGACTTTATCAATTGATAAACGGTAGTCCTGAATTTGAATGTGTTGGAGCCTTTGCCAATTGCAATTTGCTTTTGAAAAATATTGAAGAATCCAAACCCGATGTAGTACTAATGGATATTGAAATGCCCGGCATGAATGGAATTGATGCAGTGAAGTTGTTGAAGGAAAATTATCCCGTTATAAAAGTTTTGATGGAAACGATTTTTGAAGACAACGATAAAATTTTCGATTCAATATGTAATGGTGCCGAAGGCTACATTTTAAAAAACACACCACCGGTTCTTATTCTTTCATCAATTAAGGATATTTACGAAGGCGGAGCACCAATGACGCCCAGCATTGCAAGCAAAGTTTTAAAAATGTTTAAGAAACAATCGCCATCAGATGTAAAATCCAATTTTGATTTAACAGATAGAGAAAATGAAATTTTAAAATGCTTAGTAGAAGGCATGAGTTACAAAATGATTGCTGAAAATTGTTTCATCAGTTTAGATACCGTTAGTGGCCATGTAAAAAACATTTACAAAAAACTCCATGTACATTCAAAAAGCGAAGCGGTTGCGAAGGCGATTAAGGGGAAGATAGTTTGAGAAGTCAGAAATTAGAGGTCAGATTTTTTCTGACCTCCAACCTATGACTTCCTTTTTATTTCACCACCGATAATTTTTTTGTTTCTGAAAAATTTTCTCCTTCAACTTTCAAAAAATAAATTCCTGCATCCACATTTTCTACATTCCATTCCAATTGATTTTCGCCTTCTTCAAAAGATTTATTTTCACAAAGTGTTGTAATTACTTTTCCTGTTGCATCATAAATTTTTGCTGAAATGTTTTGTGGTTGATTTAATGCAAACGAAATTGTTGTTGATGATGAAATTGGATTTGGATAATTGCTCAACGAAAAATCATTTTCATCGGTCAATGCATCTTTGTGACCACAACACGAACCTAATGTAACAATCCATGCATCTACACCACCGCGTGGATTATGTACATCACCATCATTTGACAAAGTAGCGGTTGAAATTACGTATTGATTTCCGAGTTGAATTCCACTAAACCAAAAGCCATAATCATCCTGGTCGCTGCCTCCATATTGTTTTTCCCATTGCATATTACCGTTGCTGTTTACTTTAAAAACGAATGCATCATCCGTTGAAAAATTTAAATTATCACCTATCCCACCCATGCTTATAACACCACCATCCGATGTACCAAATGCCCCCACGGATGCCGTGGTTAAATTAGCATTCTTATAAGTTTTATTCCAGATAATGTTTCCTGTTTTTGGATTTACTTTCACCAACCACGCTACAGCATATCCGGGATTACCATCCACATCACCATCGTTTGAAAGGCTTGGTGCACTCAGTACAATGTTACCATCAGTTGTACGTGCAAACGTATGCGGATATTCATCACCAGAACCGCCCATACATTTTTGCCAATTGATATTGAAATTAAAATTGGCATTAACTAACCATGTATCCTGACCTCCGTGATTACCGTTAACATCACCATCATTACTGTAAGTTCCTCCGCAAAAAGTAAAAGTGCCATTGTTATTTCTTTTGTAGCTGACTGCCGCATCTTGCCCGCTTCCTCCATAGCAATGAGAACTGATAAGATTTCCGCTATGAGAAATATTTATCACCCAGGCATCGTAGTCGCCATGATTGCCTGATACATTTCCATCGTTGGAATTTGTTGCCCCAACAACTGTATAACCCGAAGGTGTGACATTAATTTCAAATGTATAATCATCACCGCTGCCGCCAAAACACTTTTGCCACTGTATTAAACCCAGCGAATTAAATTTTACCACCCACACATCTTCATCACCTCCGTGATTGCCTGATACATCTCCATCATTTGACGAAGTTTCGCCTGTTGCTATATAACCACCATCAGTAGTGGATTTAATATTCCACAAATCATCATAAGCAGTACCGCCATAAGTGTGCTTCCAGATTACGTGCCCGCTGTAATCAAACTTTGCAATAAAGCCATCGAAGTCGTGATTGGCAGGAACATTAAAACTTCCGTCAGCAGAATTGGTGTAACCGGAAATTACATAACCGCCACACACTTTAATGGTTGATGTGGGATAATCATCACCGCTTCCTCCAAGTGTTTTTTGTTTGTTGATGCATGCATTTTGTGCATCCGTTAATGTTAATGCGGAACTTAACAGTAAGCTCAACGCAAGTGCTTTTGTAATGAGTTGTTTTTTCATTTTTAAAATTGTTTTTGAATT
>JBDTRM010000026.1:0-7043 GCA_039931675.1 Bacteroidia bacterium
GCTGATGAATATCAGCATCTGCCAAACCGTTTTGCAATCGCCACTCTTTCGTTGCGCCAGATGCTGAAACAAGTTCAGCATGACGGTTCTCATGTAGCGTCATGCTGATGAATATCAGCATCTGCCAAACCGTTTTTCAATCGTCACTCTTTCGTTGCATCAGATGCTGAAACAATTCCGATAGCTATCGGAACAGCAAGACGATACTCACAAACGCTTCACAATCGAATTGTCCTGTTGAGTGAAACGAAACATCTTTCTTCAAATAAAGTACCTGCTACTAATGGAGAAAGTTCCTTCACTTTGTTCAGGAGGACAGTACCCGGAAACTCCAATTATAATCATCCACCTTCACAGATTTTTTTTGCTTTTATAAAACGCCAAAGCCTTTTTAATACGATTGATGTTGCATAAATTTAAAGAGCATCAATTTCATTGCACACAGTGTTAATGTGGTCAATGCCGTAAAGTAGTTTTGCTTCGTCAATACTCATCCATTGAAAGAGTTGAAGAATCAAACCATAGTGCTGCCTTGCATAAGTTGTGTTTTTTATGGGCTGTCCTGATTGAAAACAAATAGGTTCGTGGTGGGCTATGCGATTGCGTAAATTATTTATTTGTGCCAGTTGATTAAAAACAAAAGTGTTGTTGTATTGAATGGCAGGAGTGCTTGAAGGTTTAGCAGGAAATATCTTCAATAATGTTTTGCCTGTGGCAGTAAATTGATTGGCTGCAAACATGTATCGCCAAAATCCAAAACCCAATTCTGCCACTAATTTAACTTATTGTGTGTATATTGTTGCTTGAGTTTATGAACGGATTCTTTAATACTATCTCGTGTTAATCTGCAATTGTTGTTATCAAAAATACCACTTGCATGTGCTCCGTTTCTGAGCCAATCATTTCCTAATGTGAGCAGGCATTGCGAGTCAATTTTATTTCGAAGTGAAATTTCAAAGCAACTGATAACTGTAAAAAGCTCTTGTGAAAGTTGTAAATTTTTCCGGTAAAGCGTCATTGCCTTTTTTGTATTGCCGCCACACGCTGTTAGATAGCGACTTATTCGTGCAATAGACATTATGGCTTCAAAATTGTGAAATTTCATTTTAATCTGATTTGCTTTTTGCGCTTATTTGTTCGTATATTTGAGCCATCTTATTCCCGGTAGTCCCTGAAGCAATTCAAACTATCGGGTTTTGTTTTTTTAAACCTATCTCTCCTTAGATTTTGCTTTCGCAAATATATAATTCCCAATTTCTTTTGTTAAAGTGAGTTTGTAGTTCGTTTCACCACAAACAAAAAAGCCCCTCAAAAAAACTTTGAGAAACTCCTAACATCTGTACCTATTTTATTTTTCAGGAGGCGCACCACCAACATTCGCACTTCTTATTTTCTTCCTATACTTACTCTAATTACAATCATCCACCTTCACAGATTTTTTGCTTTTATAAAGCAAATTGTCTGAACTATGATGGATTCGACAAACTCACCACATGTTTGTAAGATTATTGGATTATAAGATGGGTTCGGCAAGTTCAACACAAGTTTTAATCCGTTTTCAAAAAAAGTGCTAAACAAAATAATACGCTTTAATCATAAAATAGTTTCCTCCTGAAAGACACTCACCGCGCGTTGTCATCAGGAGCGAAACCTGTTGGAAGTTTAGTAGGATTTAAAGGTGGTTTCTAAAAAAGTGCTAAACAAAATAATACGCTTTAATCATAAAATAGTTTCCTGCTGAATGACACTCACCGCGCCTTGTCATTCAAGAGGAAACCTGTTGGATATTTAGTAGGATTTTCTTAGTTGCACCACTCTGTCTTGTCCTGAAATTCCATATTTCCATATTTCCATATTTCCAACAACCAATTAAAAAAAACTTTCTTTGCGTAAAATATAAGCGCAGTGTGTTCGACCTTTACACAAATGCAAACCATTGCCTTAAATATGAATCAAGTAATGGCCACCACACAAAATGAGTTGGTGCAACAAACCGTTGATAAAGAGCGTAAGAGGTTATTCAGCTTTATCCGCAATCGTGTTGCTTCTGATGAGGATGCAGAAGATATTCTTCAGGATGTTTTCTATGAACTCACTGAAACGGTGCGGATGATGAAACCGATTGAACGTGTTGCGTCATGGCTGTTTACAGTGGCCCGAAATAAAATTACTGACAGTTATCGAAAAAAAAAACCAGAGCCGCTGGCCAACTTAGCCTCACGCGGAACGAATGATGATGGAGAAGAATTTTTTCTCACCGACCTTTTGAGTCAGAGTTCTGATAATGCAGATACCAATATGGTTCGGAGAACTATAATGGAAGCAATTCAGGAAGCGCTTGCAGAGTTGCCTAAAGAGCAACGCGATGTTTTCGTGTGGCATGAGTTGGATGACATGAGCTTCAATGAGATTGCTGAAAAAACAGGTGTTACGATAAATACTTTGTTGTCGCGTAAACGATATGCAGTGTTGCATTTACGAAAACGCTTGCAATATTTATATCAGGAATTATAATATCAAAATAAAATCAGAAAGGGTTACCTTATTAAAAATTATTAAAAATGAATTCGAGTAAATTTTTCAAAGTGATTAAAATTATTGCAATGGTAATTTTGTTTGGCGCAATAATGGGTTGGGTGGTGATGAGTCTGTGGAACTGGCTGATGCCATATTTGTTTGCAGCAAAACTAATTACGTACTGGCAAGCGTTAGGGATTTTAATACTATGTAAAATTTTATTCGGAGGAATAAAGAGCGGATGGCGTGGCAGATATGGTCATTACCAGGGAGATTGGAAACAGAAGATGGAAAGCAGAATGGCTGGAATGAGTGAAGAAGAACGCGAAAATTTTAAAAAACAATTTTACAGCAAGTGCAATAAGAAGTGGAATTGTGATTTTCCCGAAGACGAGATAAAATAATGTTGTTGGTTGATGGTTTTTGGTTTTGGTTTTTTAGTTCTTAGTTTTAGTTATTAGTTAGCTGCCAACTGAAAAACCAAGTAACTGTAACCTTAAACTTTTTTAACTCTAACTTAAAACCAAAAACTAAACAAAAATATTCTCGGTGAATTTTCCAACGGCTTTTGTTGAACAAATAAAAAATAATCTTGGCGATGAAGCTGATGCATTTTTAAATGCATTAACCATGCAGGATGAATCTGTAAGCGTTCGCATCAATAAAAATAAAATTTCTTTTCCTACTCAATTAACCTCTGTGCCATGGTGTGACACAGGTTTTTATTTACCACAACGACCATCGTTTACGCTTGACCCATTATTTCATTCGGGTGCATATTATGTGCAGGAAGCAAGTTCAATGTTTTTGGAGCAAATTATTTTGCAATTAGAGTTGGATAAAAGAAATTGTCGTGTACTTGATTTGTGCGCAGCGCCAGGAGGAAAGAGCACCCATCTTATTTCATTAATTAATGAAGAAAGTTTATTGGTATCGAATGAGGTGATTCGCTCACGCACTACAGTTTTAGCAGAGAATATGAGCAAGTGGGGAAAACCAAACTATGTGGTTACAGCTAATGATGCAAAAAATTTTTCTGCACTTGAAAATTATTTTGATGCAATAATTTGTGATGCGCCTTGCAGTGGCGAAGGATTGTTTAGAAAAGATACAGATGCAATAAATGAATGGAGTGAAGAAAGTATAATGCATTGTGCACAACGTCAGAAACGTATTGTTGCTGATGTTTGGAATGCATTGAAACCTGGAGGTTATTTTATTTATTCTACATGTACATTTAATAAAAAAGAGAATGAGGATAATGTAAAATGGATTTGTGAAACATTGGGTGCTGAATGTGTTCGGATAAAGTTAAATTCCGAATGGGGAATTGTTGAAAGTAGCGGAACTCTTATAGTTGGCGAGGACGCCAACCATGGACAGCAAAACAGCGAAACACAAGTAGTTGGCGAAGACGCCCACCACGGACAACGACCCTTGGTTGGCGTCCCCGCCAACCAACAGTATGGTTATCACTTCTATCCACATAAAGTTAAAGGTGAAGGATTTTTTACTGCTGTGTTACAAAAGAAAAATGATGAATCAACAGTTCATCCTTCAATCAAAGAAAAATCAAAACAGAAAAAAAATGCTGCTACAATATCTGCAAAGGAAATTGGAAATTTTAATCAGCTCATCTCACAACCTGAAATTTTTTTATTTGTAATTGAAAATAATCAGACAAATATTTTTCCTCAACAATTTTTGAATGACTTAGAACTTTTAAAAAAGCATTTAAAAATAATTGAATTCGGAACCAGCATTGGAGAATTGAAAGGCAAAGACATAATTCCCCATCATTCACTTGCTAATAGTTTATTTTTAAATGAGAACTTGTTTGAAAAAATAAATTTGAATTTGGTTGATGCATTGCGATACCTTAAAGGAGAAACCAATTTTAATTTATCATGTGATAACGGCTGGGTGTTGGTATATTATCAGCATCCTTCAACACAAAAAAATTATCCGCTCGGGTTTGCAAAAAAAATCGGCAACAGGATTAATAATCATTTTCCGAAAGGCAGGATGATAAGGATGCAGATTGATTATGAAAAAATAAAAGCCTCCGATGAGGAAGCTTTTGTTTATCCGTTTAAGAAGTAAAACATTATTCAGCAATAACCTCTGTCACCTCAGGCATCATTTGCATCAACAATCTTTCAATACCTGATTTCAAAGTTAAAGTTGACGAAGGACAACCACTGCAAGAGCCTTTTAAAATAAGCGTTACCACACCTTCATCAAAAGATTTGAAATCTATTGCTCCACCATCCTGTTCAACAGCAGGCTTTACATATTCATCGAGCAATTGTTTAATCTGCTCTTCCAATTGATTTGTTGTTTGCCCACTTCGACTTCTCCCGATAGCTATCGGGGCAGTGTGACCCATGCTTGAAGCTTCATTCCCAACTTCCGACTTCCGACTTCCGACTTCCGACTTCAAAAAAACAGCATCTCCTGCGACTAAAAATCCCCTGATAAATTCCCTGATGATATTTTGAATTTCAAACCAATCTATATCAGAAGCTTTTGTTACAGTCACAAAATTTGAAGTGATAAAAACATTGCGCACTCCTGTAAAGTCAAACAACTGGTAAGCTAACGGGCAGTTAAATGCTGAAGACTTATCGCCATATTCAACGCTACCTTCGGGCAACAATAATAAATTGGTAACAAACTTTAACGCTTCGGGATTCGGAGTTTGCTCCATGTAAACCATTACAACTTTCTTCTCTTTTTCTAATTGCTCTTGCATTTATTTCTTTGCTTTAAATTTATTAATCAAACAAAAAAGTGTCAAACTTGTTTTGAGGACGGATTTGATGATGATGTATTTTTAGGTGCTTCAAGAAAAACTATTTTCTTTTTCAACTCACTTATCGTCCGCTTATCATTCATTATGCGTTTCATGCGCAATAACATTCCCACAGCAATGCCGATTATCAGCGTAATGATTATTAATAATGCCAATGAAAATTTTACATCCCAGAAATACAAAGTAAGAATTGCATCCTGTGAATTTTGTAACGCAAAGACTACTGCAAGCACTGCAATAATAACAGCTATAATGGTTTGACGCATAATGAGTAGAGTATTTATACTTTTGAACGCTCCAAAGGTATGGAAAAGTTTGTGGTTTGTGGTTTGTGGTTTGTGGTTTCTGGTTACAAGTTTGAAAACCCAATATCCTCATTTATTCGAAACTCTAATCAATTCAATCATTCAATCATTCAAAATTCTATCTTAAAAAATATGCGACACGAAGTTGATTTTTTAATTATAGGTTCAGGCATTGCAGGATTAAGCTATGCGCTTAAGGTTGCTGAGCATGGCAAAGTGATGATTATTACTAAATCGAATGAAGATGAAACTAACACCAAGTATGCGCAAGGTGGAATAGCTGCAGTGTTTAATGCACCCGACAGTTATGAAAAACATGTTCAGGATACGTTGATTGCCGGTGACGGTTTGTGTGACGAAAAGATAGTTCACATTGTAGTAACTGAAGGAAGTGAACGTGTGCGCGAGCTAATAGAATGGGGAGCCGATTTTGATAAAACAAAAGAAGGAGAATATGATTTGGCGCGTGAAGGCGGACATAGCGAGCATCGGATTTTGCATTTTAAAGATGTAACAGGTTTGGAAATTGAACGTAAATTGCTGAAACAAATTCATGCGCATCCCAACATAAAATTGTATTCGCATCTTTTTGCAATTGACATCATAACACAGCATCATCTTGGCGAAGAAGTTACGCGCCATAATGATAACCTCGAATGTTACGGAGCTTACGTTTTGAATTTGCAAACAGATGAAATAGACACAGTTCTTGCACGAACTATTTTAATGGCAACAGGCGGTGCAGGTCACGTTTATAAAACCACTACTAATCCAAGTATTGCAACAGGAGATGGTGTTTCGATGGTTTATCGTGCAAAAGGCAGAGCTAACGGAATGGAATTTATTCAGTTTCATCCAACTGCATTATATAATCCTGGCGAGAATCCCTGTTTTCTTGTAAGCGAAGCAGTGCGCGGTTTTGGCGGTGTTTTAAAAACACGCAATGGAAAAGAGTTTATGCAATTGTATGATGAACGAAAGTCACTTGCGCCTCGCGATATAGTTGCGCGCGCCATTGATAATGAAATGAAAAAGAGCGGTGATGAATTTGTTTATCTCGATTGCACGCATCTCGACAAAGAAAAATTTATTGAGCACTTTCCTAACATTTACAATAAATGTTTGAGTTTGGGAATTGACATTACTAAAAACATGATACCTGTGGTGCCAGCATGTCATTACATGTGCGGGGGAATTGCAGTGGATGAATACGGCAAAAGTTCGATAAAAAATTTATATGCTGTTGGCGAATGTGCTTCAACAGGATTACATGGCGCAAATCGCTTGGCTTCAAATTCATTGCTCGAAGCCGTTGTGTTTTCACATCGCGCTTCAATTAATGCGATTGAAAATTTTAAAAATATTTCATTCAACAAAAATGTTCCCGACTGGAATGCAGAAGGAAC
>JBDTRM010000027.1:0-2248 GCA_039931675.1 Bacteroidia bacterium
GCAAAAGTAAATGGTGACATTGTTACCAGTAAATTGGTGGTTGAAGTAGGTGCAAGTTTTACCGGTAATTGCAATATGGGCGCCCCTGTTAAAGAACTAAACATTGGAGAACAACCCGCAGAAAAGCAACAACTCAAAGAAAAATCCGCCTAACGCCTACATTAAATTTTCGGCTATGGGGTTGCAGATGGGCATCACCATTTTTGCGTTTGCTTACGGTGGTGTCAAGTTAGATGAATGGCTTAAACTCAAATTTCCCATTTTTACTTTAGTGCTTTCACTTGCAGGCGTGGCCGGCAGCCTTTATTACGTGATAAAGGAATTATCAAAAATGAAATAGGATTTGTAATCGTCACTCTCGTGAATCCAGCATTTATAAAATATCTCAAACCACTTGCAGCAGTTACATTGCTGTCATTCCTTTTTCTCATATTGATGGAGGCGGTGATTATGAAAGATGCATCTACTCTTTCAGTGTACTGGATTATACCCGTTTTCTACTTTTTACTTTATGCAGCATTTCATTACGGCTTATTAATGAATACTGATAACGGCCAGGGCTTTATACGATATTACATGGCCGCCACCTTTATAAAGCTGTTTATTTTGCTCGGCATCATTATTATTTATGGTTTATATAACCGGGGTACTGCAACCGGCTTTACACTCAACTTTATGTTTACCTATCTTTTTTTTATGGTGTTTGAAGTAATTTACCTGCGCAGGAATTATGGCTCGGGGAGGACGTAACATCAGCATTATGGTTAATACCAATTATTTTTTATTTTGTTAATCTTGATTGTTATCGGCAGCCCATACTAAACTAACGATTTTGTTTCGTCTTATTGTTTTACAATCTTCTTCACCGTTCGTTCCCCTTCAATATATAATTCAACAAAATAAATTCCATTTGAAAGAAAACTTAAGTCAATTGTTTTACTGTAATTGTTATTAAGGTTTTCATCTTCTTCAATGAATACTATTTGACCTAAAATATCTTTGATAGTTATCAATACTTGCTTAAAATATTGTTTTTGAATTGAAATTGAAAGGTTTTCTTGAAATGGATTTGGAAACAAATTCCATATGTTAGAAATGTTTTTAATATCAATTGATAATGGTGACCCCGGATTACAACTCGCTAAATCTAAATAATAAAACGCAGGCATATTTATTGAATCACCAATAATTACAGAATCAGCAGTAATTGTTAAAGGAATCAAGGTATTAGGATGTACAGGATTATTAGGGCCAAGTCCTATGTAAAATATATTATTCAACAAAAAGCTTCCATAAGCATTTTTACAGTTATAAGCGAAAGAAAGTTGTTTTAATAATTGTCCAGAAGGGGAAATGATAACTAAACTGTCGCTAATAAAATTTGCTGTGTCTGATGTTGTAATAAACCAAACATTGCCACTATTGTCAACTGATAAATCCGCAATATCTATAATTGTTCCCTGATTAGGTGTAGTATAAATTGGAGATATTGAAATTCCGTCATATCGAACGATTTGTCTTATAAAAGAATTCATAGGAACAGCCATGAAATAAAGAAAAGTATCATTTCCACCATTATTTATTAAAAAATCGGAATAACTTATGGGAATTGTTGTCCAGTTTATGCCATTGTAAAATGAACACGGATTAGCAGTACTTAATACACTTGTGTAAAAAGTGGGGCTAAAAATATTTCCATTGAGATTATTACAGATAGCAAGGGAGCTACCTGCACCACCTAAAATAGTTCCATTATAAACTGCTGTATTTCCAGTCAATGTATATTTATCAATTGAATCTCCTCTAAGAGCAAAAAAAGAATTGGAATCGCATTGGATGCCAGCTAATACTTTATAATCATTGTGAGTATTGAATGTTCTTTTAACGGAAGAAATTGGGTTGTGCTCAAAACTATAACTGTTAGTTAATGGATTAGGTTGGCTGAATGATTCTAAGTGAATCGTAAGAATAATTAGCAAAATAATCTTAGAGTTTTTCATTGTATTTCAGTTTGAGTTTGCATCCTAATGGGTTGTCGATAACAATTAAATATCCTCAACAAACCTAAAAAAAACTTTTGCATATCCACCACATGTTGTGCGGATTAACGAAACTCCCGGTATTTGGGAGTCATACTTATAAGTAGCTATCCTCAGTCAATATAAAATTCCTTTTGTATAGCAGTGAGGCATCCCCTTGCTGTCGCGAGCTTTTAGCTCGTGATTCTATTATTAAAACTATTTGTTGT
>JBDTRM010000028.1:0-39058 GCA_039931675.1 Bacteroidia bacterium
TTGATCATCCGTTTAATCCTGCTGCATTGGCAATGGGCGCTGACGGAACTTTTATAGCACGTACCATGGATCGCGACCCGGTGCATCTTAAAGATATGCTTCGCAGATCAAGTGCGCATAAAGGAACTTCGTTCTTAGAAATTTATCAGAATTGCAATGTGTTTAACGATGGAGCTTTTGAAGTATTCACTGAAAAATCTTCTAAGAAACAGGAAACACTTTTTGTGGAGAATGGTAAACCTTTGGTGTTTGGTGCGACAGGTGAGAAAGGGGTAAAGCTTGACGGATTTAAGCCCGTAGTAGTTGATTTAGTTGAAGGTGCATCTTTAAATGATCTGTGGATTCATGATGAAACTGACCGCGTTAAAGCAGGAATTATTTCACGCTTTTTTGATGATCCATCAAAAGCCGATCACTTCCCTCGACCGTTTGGCGTGTTCTACACAGAGCAACGCAGATGCTACGAGGATGATTTGAATGAACAGGTTGAGCAGGTTATTACATCAAAAGGTGCGGGCAACTTAGATAAATTACTTAGTGGCAGAGAAACCTGGGAGATAAAGTAATTTCCAAAAAATATGATCGCGGATAGCATGAAATTTAATCAATGTTATCCGCGATTTCTTTTATCAAAACCTCTCAAATTCCTTAAATGCAAGTTAAGCGACTTTCATTATAAACTAAAGTGTTTATTTTAGCCGTTCTTTAAAATAAATCTTGTTCACTATAATGAAAATAAATCTCAATAAACACTTACTTTTTGTTTTATTTTTTGCATTAATTTTTAATGTTGCAAATGCGCAATTCACAGATCCTGTTCATTGTAGTTTTATAGTGGATCAAAAAAACGCAACAACGGCAACTCTCAACATAAAATGTAAGATAGATGATAAGTGGCACATTTTTGCCTTAGCGCATAAAGGAGAGATTGGATTACCAACAGTTATCACAATAGAAAAAAGTGATGATTTTGAATTTGATGGAGAGTTGACAGAGCCAAAGCCACTCGAAGAACTTGATGCAATTACTAAAACCACGCTTAAATATTTTAGTAAGGAAGTGACATTCGGACAGAAAATAAAAATAGTAAATACAAAACCTTTTAAAATAAAGGGAATACTCACCTACCAGTCATGTAATGATGACGGTTGTCTTGCACCTAATGACGTTGATTTTATTTTGGAATTAAATAAAGATTCGAAATAACAGGAACAGGCAAACGAACTCAAATCACAAATAAATTTTTTCGCTGATGAAATTTAAACACAGTAACTATATTCATTTTGCTTTTACATTCTTTGTTATTCTCATTTCGCAATTCTTAATTTTAAATTCTTCAAAGGCGCAGCTTTTTGATCCCGTACATTGGAGTTTTAGTTTGGAGCAAAAAAGTGCCACCGAAGCAACATTATTGTTTACAGCAAAAATGGATGATAAGTGGCATATCTATTCTATATCACATAAAGCAGAAACAGGAATTGCTACAACTTTTAGTATCAAAAAAGGAAAAGATTTTGATTTTATAGGGAGTATGGTTGAACCCAAACCAATAGAAGAGTATGATGAAAAGGAAAAGGACACATCTAAATATTTTAATCCGGAAGTTACATTCAAACAGAAAATAAAAATTAAAAGTGAAAAATATTTTACAATAAAAGGAACGCTCACATATCAAACATGTAAAAATGATGTAGGTTGTCTTCAGCCAACTGACGTTGATTACAGTTTTGATATTAATAAAGCTGCAAAAGACAAAGTTACTGAACTGAAGACTGATAGCGGTACATCAATTGACACTTTGAATAAAACCGAAACAATTAATCAAATCACAAATTCAAATACCACCACTGCCACTACCACTTCCGCTTTTCAATTAAGTAATGATCATTCCGTTTTAGAACCTGAATGTGGCGGTACAACGCAATCAGATGATCCAAATGATTTATGGAAAACTTTTTTACTTGCATTCCTTGGTGGCTTTCTTGCATTGCTTACTCCTTGCGTGTTTCCGATGATTCCGCTTACTGTCAGTTTTTTCACAAAGCGAAGCCCTACACGCGCAAAAGGAATTTCTAACGCATTCATTTACGCAACTTCTATCATTGTAATTTATGTGCTGCTTGGTTTATTGATTACCATTTTATTCGGTTCAGATGCGCTGAATGATTTGGCGAGCAACGGTTACATGAATATGTTTTTCTTTATTGTGTTTATAATTTTTGCGTTATCATTTTTTGGTGCGTTTGAAATTGTGCTGCCAAGTTCATGGGTAAATAAAGCTGATCAAAAAAGTGAACAGGGTGGATTGATAGGAATTTTCTTTATGGCATTCACGCTTGCATTGGTTTCATTCAGTTGCACAGGGCCAATAATAGGTTCGTTATTAGTAACCGCTTCGCGTGGAGGTTATCTCGGACCTGCTATCGGCATGTTTGGTTTTTCTCTTGCACTTGCATTACCGTTTGCTTTGTTTGCAGCATTTCCCGGCTGGTTAAATTCTCTCCCAAAATCAGGTGGTTGGTTGAATACCGTAAAAGTTGTTCTTGGATTTTTAGAATTAGCTCTTGCATTAAAATTTTTATCAAACGTTGACTTAGCTTATCACTGGGGATTTTTAAAACGCGAAATTTTTATTGCATTGTGGATTATCATTTTCGGCTTATGCGGAATTTATTTATTGGGGAAATTAAGATTCTCTCACGACAGCGAAGTAAAACACACTTCAACAGGTCGTTTGATATTTGGCATCTTGTTTCTATCATTTACGATATACTTAGTGCCAGGTTTGTGGGGAGCACCATTGAGACTCATCAGCGGATTCCCTCCACCTGAATTTTACAAAGAGTGGGTTACATCACCATCAGAATGCCCGCATGATTTAACATGCTTTCATGATTTGGATGAAGGCGTGGCTTATGCACGCGCGCAAGGCAAACCCATTATGATTGATTTTACAGGATGGAATTGCGTTAACTGCCGAAGGATGGAAGACAATGTGTGGAGTCAACCTAAAGTTTTAAAAAAACTAAGAGAAGATTATATCATCATTTCACTTTACGTGGATGATAAAAAAGAACTTCCAGAAAAGGAAATAACAGTTTCAAAATTTTCAGGAAAAAAATTAAAAACTGTTGGTAATAAATGGAGCGATTTGGAAGCAAGCATGTATAATAAAAATTCTCAACCTTATTATGTACTTGTTGATCATAGCGGCAAACTGCTAGCACAACCTGTTGGTTTTACTGATGTTGAAACCTACAGCAGTTTTCTTGAAGAAGGCTTATGCAGATTTAAAAAAAGGATGAATTAATAATTTGGAAATAAGGCATTTTATACTTCTTCCGGCTAATCAGAATCAATTACTCTTCGCAACCAAATTGTGACTTAAATCATTTTGGTCTTGGCTTGTCGGGGTTAGATGTTTTAACATTCAGTGCATGGAGGAAAGATAAAGGTTCAAACTAAGGTAGAATCTAAGTGGGTAATTTGTCAATTATCGTGAAACTTTTTATGATTTACGATGGTGCTATAAATAAAAAGTTTTTTAGGGGAGAGTAACTTTTATCAATGCTGTTACAACTTATAAAGTTGTGTACTCATGGAATGAAATCTATAATACCGAAGTAGGCAATGCTGTTTTTATCATTACAGAAAAAGCAGTTAAGAAATTGAGTGAAATGGATGAACCTATTTTGGTTGTATCAACATCAGATTTAAAAACAGGAAGGCGATTTATTAAAGGACTTTCTAAAATTACGATTAATCGAATAGAATAAATTAACCCGTTTAAAACAGTAACACAGGCAAGTGTTTTCAGAAAATATTGAATAAAAATAATTTTTTTAAGTAATAAGATAAATAATTAAAGTAGTTTACCAATACGATATAGAATATCACTTCCTTTGCTTCTATAATACTGATTAAATAAAAGATGAACCATGACAACAGACAATACCTCCAGGAAAAAGTGGCCGGTTAAAAGAACCATTGCTGTTGCTGTTCTGCTTATTCTTACCACAGCAGGTATTGCGTTATACAATAACTTCAACAAACTTTTATCAACGGCTTTGATGAATAGTTTTAATAGCAGCAATGTTTCTGATGTGTATGAATTGAAATTTGAAAATCTGCATGTGAGTTTGTTGGATGGCAGTATTAAGGTTATAAATGTTTCGGTGCTGCCGCGCGAAAAACCTTTGCGTGTTTATCCTTATATCAACAGTTCGTTCCGGTTTAAAACAGAAAAGTTATCGCTTGAAAATGTAGAACTATTTAAGCTCTTAAAATCAAATCAACTTAAACTGAAAAGTGTTTTTATTCTAAAACCCGAAGTTGAATTAACGCTTGCCGGAGAGCGGAATATTTTCCTGCCATTTAATGATTCAGCAGCAGCAGTAGTTGATTCCAAAGAGGCAAATAATAAGAAATCGCTTGGTGCATTTAACCTCAACGAATTTCAATTGGCGGATGCGCATGTGCATGTAACCAATGCCGGCAAGCAACGCGAAATGAAGATTGAGGATTTTAATATTTCATTAAATAATTTTCAAGTAGAGCCGCGCAAAGGTGAATTTCTGACAACTATCAAACAGGTTACGGTTTCGCTCGGAAAATTTACCGGCTATTTGCAAAAAGGTGGCATCAGGCATATTGGTTTTAATGATTTTAAAATTGGTGTTGATTCGCTGGCTCTTGAATATACTTTAGATACGGTGATGTATCAATTCAAAAATTTTAATGCAGGTTTAAATAAACTCGATATTCAAACAAAGGATAGCATCTTTCATTTAGCCATGCAATCATTCGGTCTTTCTTACAAGGATAAATCCATAAAAATTAAAGGGGTAAGTTTTAAACCAAAT
The DNA here is from genome assembly GCA_039931675.1 of Bacteroidia bacterium. Lineage (GTDB taxonomy): Bacteria > Bacteroidota > Bacteroidia > AKYH767-A > OLB10 > JAEUTH01. The sequence goes on from JBDTRM010000028.1 coordinate 4,863, forward strand.
GTAAACCATGCAGCAATTCAAAAAGATTACAAATACTGGCATACGGAGTTTTCAGGCGCTGTTGGTACGCTCGAACTTAACAAGGTGAATTTTGATTCACTCATTTATGCGCAAAAGATTTTTGTTGATGAGGTGATTCTCGATAGCGTTATAGCTTCCATTTATAAAGATAAAACAAAGCCAATGGATAAGAATCGTTTTCCGGTTTATCTCGGACAAACCATAAGCGACATTCCTTTGCCTGTGCATGTAAAGCTTGTTAAAGCCACACATGTTAATCTTGACAATACCGAACGGAAAGAGGATGGTAACTTAGCAAAAGTGAACATCACACGCGGAACAGTTGAGGTAAAAAATATTACTAACCTATCACCAAATGCAAAACTAATTATGAATGCAGATGCATACATAAATGACAAAGCACACTTCAAAGCGAGCTTAACCTTTGATTATCAAAAACCACAATTCGGTTTTGAAGCATTGATTTATAAATTCAATTTGCCCGATTTGAATCCGCTCATTCAGGCATATACTCCTGCAAAAATCAACAAGGGTGTTGCTGATAAAATTACATTCTCAGGCATTGCTGAGAAAACAAAATCAAATGGCACCATGTCGTTTTTATATCACGACTTGGAAATTGATTTAGAGCTTAAGGAAAAAGCAAAGTGGAAGAGTTCAGTAATTGCTTTGACCGGCAATGCTGCATTGAACAACAGTAATCCACCATCAGCGGACATGCCTCCACGGATTGTTCAGTTTCAAGTTGAACGCGACATGAATAAAGGATTTATTAACGTGCTTATAAAATCAATTCTTGTAGGTTTGAAAGAAACCATGATTATGAACAAGGAAAACCGAAAAGCGTATAAGGAGCACAAGAAAGCCCACAAGGAAAGTAAGAAGAAATCTGAGAAGTAGTCTTTAACTTTTAAAAAATTGAGTTACCTTTTTTTTCTGATGTTGGTAATTGTTTGCACTGCGGCACTGTTTTTATTGCAAGCTATTAACTGTCAATTTTAAAATTATTCAGCTTTAATATTTCCAAAAACGATATTTGCTGTTATATTTTTTTATTCAAACTTTAATTTACTACCCTTTAAAATATTTGTCCATTTGTCAACGAACTCTTGGCTAAGAGATGCTTCTTTTATGGCAACAAAAGTTTGAAATAACGATGTTTCTCCTTGTATAACATAGGTTAGCTGAGATTCCGGTGTTGGGTCATTTGGATAGTCAGGTGTTTCTATTTTATAGATAGCCCAAAAATTTTTGGTTGTATCATCTCTTTCTAAAACGGTAACTTTTGCTTTTGCGGATTCCTTTAAAGCTGCGTTTGTAAAAACCCTGATTACTTTGTCAAGATTAGGCGCAATTAAATTTCTGCTTACACCCATATAACCAAGAATTGTCCATTTTGCAGCGCTCTCATCATCAGGAACAATCTCAGTAAATTCAAGATGAATAACTGTGTCTAATTTGTTGGCAATAATTTTCCATTTGTACTCTTCAGGCCAACCGGTTATTAATTTTTCGATTTTTGTCTGTCCAAATGAAATGTTTGATGATAAAATCAATACTGAGAATAGTAGAAATTGTTTCATAATGTTTTATGTAGTTTGAGGATTTGATTATGAACCATGATGAATAATTTCAAGCAGCAAAGTTTGTCTTGATATTTCACAGGCACAAAATCTTTGAATGAATATTTTTTTAAGGTGCATTAGTTCTCCTGCTTTCTTTTTTGTTTGTCATTTTGTATTGAATAATATGCATAAGTAAAACCTGTAATTATTGCCCAAAGTATTAAAAACACTAAAACAGCAGTTAAGTAAGCCCAACTTTCACCCGAACCAAAACCTACTATAAATACAATAATGGCTGGAAAGGTTATAATCGTTTGGATAACTATACATGAAACGGGATAAATTTATACAACTGATTTAACCTTTCCCGATGTTTCGGGACAAACCTTAGTAGAAAACAAACACACATACAAAAAAACCTTATTCATTTATTCCAAAGAAAATAAGGTAATAAGGTTGCCTTTACGGGTTATACTTTTCTACTAAGGTTAAAGAAAAAAATAAGGTTTTTCATTCTGATATTATGTACTCATTTATCCCGTTTTAAGTATAACATAAATACATTTCCACTTAAAGGAATCCCAAAACCACCAAACAGATATATGGATGAAAGTGTTAAGTAAACAATACTAAGTTCAAGTAATAAGTGCAACTAATGCAGAGTAGCTGGCAAATTTAAGTTTGTCAGCATTCGGATTCAATAATGTTGTTGTCAGATTCAAAATATTTCTGCGGATGTGGTTTAATTTATCTGTTTGAGTTTGCACTGTCTAACTTGTCTTGATATAGTTTTCAATTTTATTTTTTAATACTTTGGATTCAGTAATGTCTATTCCGCTTATAATCGTGATTGTTTCATAACCATAACTCATATTTATTTTAATTTTATCTGTGATACTAAGCAATTGAAGCATGGCTAACGGTCCGGTTGAAACAGATTCGTCCTTAATCTCAATTGACTTGATGTCTGTTAAATTACAGGTCTTTATTTTTGTTCTTAGTGGAGACAGTTTGCTATAGGTTAGCTCACTTGAATTGATTTTAATTTGATTAATACCTTTCAATTGCCATAGTAATCCTTTAAGAGCAAAATAAATTACAGGAATTGATATGGCTAAAATGACTATTATAAACCAGCCTTCTATTTGCTTGTCGGTTAAAAACACTTGAATTATCCCATTTGTAAATTGAAGTGTAATAACAGCAAATGCAAATATTAAAATCCAGCTCTTCCTATTTGGTGTTGATATAATAATTTCAGAAGATGTCTCTGTAATTTTTGATAACATTTTTTTTGGTTGTTCCATATTTGTCAAAGCTAATTTCTTATAGTCTGTATTAATTTAGCACTATGGCCACAGCATGATGCAACTGCATAAGGTCAAGGTTTAAAAGTGAAACTTGAAAAAGATATTCCATTGAATTTACAAACGCCTGCCCCGTCTGTTCCAAACCAAAGTTCTCCTTTTTTGTCTTTGTAAATGGTATTTATAGCATTGCTTGTAATCCCGTCTTTTGTGGTGTAGTTAGTCAAGTTATTACTGCCTGTCCTGAGCGAAGCCGAAGGGTCATAACGCCAGGCACCTGCATCATAAGTTCCTATCCAAATGTTTCCAATGTTGTCTTCATTAATCGTCCAAACACGCGCCAAAGTTCCAGGCCCTGACTTACCAGTTTTTAAAAATTCAGGATTGCCAAGTCCTTTTTCTTCTGTAAAGTTGGTTAAGGTTTTACCACCTGTGCTGAGCGAAGTCGAAGCATCATATCGAAATAATCCATTACCATTATTACCAAACCAAAGGTTTCCGTTACTATCTTCAAATAAAGCACGCACTGCTGGTCCGCTCAATCCCTTTTCACTAAACCAGGTAAATGTTTTTCCATCATAGCGACATACTCCCTGTGTTTGAGTACCCAACCAAAGGTTACCACTTTTATCTTTTAAGGAACAATAAACCGAATAAGAATTCAGCTTACGCGAATCAGGGTTTTGGGGATTTGTTGGATTAAAATGTTTGGCATCTGACTTTGAATTAGGCAACAGTAAATAAGAAAAAGAATTTCCCTGCCCGTCCGGCAGGCGGGCGTTGTAACGATATGCACCACCTGCAAACCCAAACCAAAGGTCATCGGGTTCCGTTCTTAAATCTTTTTCGCTAAGCAATTCCTTGTTGTCTTTACTACGGAAAGTTGAGAAAGTTTTTCCGTCAAAGCGGTTTATACCGCCTACTGTTACAAACCAAATGTCACCTTGTTTATCTTCCTGAATTGTAAATACCTGGTTATCGCTTAACCCATCTTTAGTTGTAAATTGAATCAAAGTTTTCCCGTCATAACTATACACTCCTTCGCCATTAGTAGCAAACCAATAATTGTAATTTATATCTTGAAAAATGCAATTTATTTCTTTGCCTATTTCGGTTACTTTGTTGGCTGCGAAAGTTGTAGCATAATTTGTTTTTCTTGAAATTGTTGTTGGTGCAGTTACGCTGTTATCAGGCAATGTTTTTTGATTTATTTTTTCTTGTTCGGCCTTTTGATTACCGCAACTTGTCAATCCGAAATATAATATTGCTATGAGAAGTCTATTCATTGTTTTGTAGTATAATGTAAGCATGATCGTTATTGCATGTGAAACAATAGGCATGGAATATGCACTCCAAATAAAAAATTTATTGTTGCTTAAGTGTCGCTCTCGGCTTTAAGATATGCACTTCAATGTAAGCATATACGGTAAACGATAGAAGATATAAATTTTCATTTTGTTGTTTTCAAACCCATTTGAATTCCCATCTTATCATATTGAATATCGTTTGGTTCCCATAGTTCAATTTTGTTTCCTTCAATATCCATAATGTGAACAAATTTTCCGTAATCGTATGTCTCAATTGTGTCAACAATAGTTACACCTTCTTTTTTTAATTCTTCAACAAGAGCTACCATATTTTCCACTCTGTAATTTATCATGAAGTCCTTTGTTGACGGTTCAAAATAGTTTGTCGAATCTTTAAAAGGACTCCATTGTGTAAATCCTTTTTTAGTGGAATCATCGGCTTGTTTCCATTCAAATACAGCTCCATAAGGATTAGTGTTTAAGCCGAGGTGAGTATTGTACCATTCTCTTATTTTCTTTGGACTTTTACATTTGAAAAAGATACCACCAATGCTGGTAACTCTTTTCATTTTAGCGTTGTCGCTTGATTTATTTGAGATTAAATTGTTGAAAGCGAAACCAAGTCCGAATGTTATCGCAAGTACCAGTGTGATGAGTAAGTTTTTTTTCATATCGAGAAAATTTAAAATTAAGTTTTATAGCATAAATGTGTAAACTAATTTCGGGAGGAGTACAGTAGTTCTGATTTTTTTTGTCGCATAAGTAAAAAATCTTCAATAGTAATTCAGTCGCTCTAAGCAACCCGCAATATCTTTTCCATTTTACGTCCTTTCGCCAATTCATCCACCAGCTTGTCTAAATACCTTACCTGTTGTGTTAATTGATTTTCGATTTCTTCCACACGATAGCCACAGATTACACCAGTGATGAGATGTGCATTAGGATTTAATGTTGCATGCTGAAAGAATTTTTCAAACGTTACCTTTTCTACAATCAGTTCTTGCAGCCTTTTTTCATTATAACCTGTTAACCATTCAATTACCTGATGCAATTCTTCTTTCGTTCTGTCTTTCTTTTCCACTTTTGCGAGATAATGTGGATACACCGAAGCAAATGTCATCTTTGCGATTCGACCATCGTGATTGCCTGTGTTATTCATACCGCATCTTTTTAATATTAATCCCCAAACTTATTTCAATCTTTCTAATTTAAGAGTTGCATTTATTTGGAAGTGAGAAATTAAGAACAATTGTAAGATTTATTTTATCCATTTATTAAAGATTGTATCAAAATTTAAGTAGTACAATTGCTGTCAAAAGATATTAAATATAAAATCATATTTCATTAATTTAAAACTAAATATGAATTCACCACTTTTATTTCAGGTTCCTGCATTGATGATTGCCGCAATGCTTTTTCTATTATTGATACTGGCAAATGGATTAGGTTTTCGTATTCGGAAAATGCAATTGAAAAAAAATCAAGACCAGTTGCCTGATTGGTCTGATTCGTTGGAAGGTTCGTTGATGGGGCTTATGGCTTTAATACTTGCATTTTCATTTGGCATTGCAGCATCAAAATTTGATGCAAGGCGCGAGATGATTGTTCAGGAGGCAAATGATATCGGCACTGCATTATTGCGCTGCGACCTGTACCCTGATAGTACACGTAATTTATTGCGGGCTGATTTTCAGAAATATGTGGAAGCACGGATTAGCTATTATGATGCTGGTGATGATTCACTCAGAATTAAAGCGGCTCTTAAAGAGGCCGACAGATATTCATCCGGTATCTGGAACAGAGTTGTTTTGATTGCCGGTAACCCTGGTAACACTGTGCCATCAATGCAAATGATACCTGCACTTAACAGTATGATTGATATTGTTACAACAAGGGATGCAGGAAGAATAGCTAAAGTGCCTCCGGTTATTTTAACAGTATTGTTAATATTAACGCTCATTTCGGGTTTCCTTGCAGGATATAGCGATAAAAAAAAGAAAAGGAATTTAATAACCGTAATTGGGTTTGCTGCAATGCTGTCCATTACACTTTACCTTGTGCTCGAACTTGACAGACCGCGCAGGGGTATAATTAATCTTGATGCTGCCGAGCAACGTATAGTTGATATACGAACAATGTTCAATTAAAATAAGTAAATTCATTTTTATAAAAATATTATGCTGTTGTCAACCCCCAAAAATTTTAAATAATTATTCAAACTAAAATCATGAAAGAAATTATTTACAAATCAGCATTAGTGGTGATGTGCGCTTTATCATTTCAAAATGTATTTCCACAGCAAAATAATAAATGTCCAAAGATTGGTTTAACGCTGAGTGGCGGAGGTGCAAAAGGTTTGGCGCATATCGGCATTCTTCAGGCAATTGATAGTGCGGGATTAAAAATAGATTACATTACAGGAACAAGCATGGGTAGTGTTGTAGGTGGCTTATACGCAGCAGGTTATTCAGCCGACACTATTGAAACTATTGCCCGCACTTTAGATTGGGATTTGCTGTTTTCAACAAGCCCGCAGATTGGAGCCATTAGTATAGAAGAAAAAGATGAGTTTAATAAATATGCTCTTGAGATTCCGTTTCAACATGGAAAATTTAAAATAGGCAAGGGTATCATTGAAGGCCAGGAATTGTGGTTGAAATTTGCAGAATTGTTTCAACCCGTTTATAACATTACCGATTTTAATAAACTTCCAATTCCATACGCATGCATCGGTACTGACCTTGCAACTGGTAATGCAGTGGTAATGGATCGTGGTAATATAATTACCTGCATCCGCGCCAGCATGGCTATACCGGCTGTGTTTACTCCCGTGCAGTACGAAGACAAAACATTGGTTGATGGAGGCATTGTAAATAATTTTCCGGTTTTAGATGCAAAGTCAATGGGCGCAGATATTATCATTGGTGTTAACCTTAATAAAGGACTTAATAAAGCCGAAGATTTAAAAACCACATTAGATATTTTAATGCAAATGGCTTTTTTTAAAGATGCTGCCGATTTTGAAAAACACCGAAAGCAATGCGACATATATATAGCACCCGATTTGCAGGGCAATAGTGCAGGGAGTTTTGATAATGGCGATTCTATAATTGACATCGGAAAAAAATGTGGTCAGTTATATTATCCCATATTCAAGCATTTAGCTGATTCGCTTAACGCATTGTACCCTGATAAAAAACCTTTTGTAAAAAACAGGTTGCCTGTAATTAAAACTATGTCAATTGATAAATACACTGTTACAGGCCTTGACAGAACTACTGAAAAATTCTTTTTTGGTTTGTCAGGTTTACATTCGGGCAAAACATATTCTTATAAAAGAGAGGCTGAATCTATCCGCGCCATATATGGTTCACGTTATTTCAAGTCCATTAAATATGATTGCATTCCGCTTGATTCCGGTAAAACCGAAATGCGTTTTAAGGTAGAAGAAAACCCGCTTACAGCAGTAAAGTTTGCACTTAACTATAACACGTTTACTGATTTAAGTTTGATTCTTAATATCACTTCGCGTGACTTATTATTTAAAGAATCACGTGCAGTTGCAACTGTGAGTGTAAGTGAAAACCCGCGCCTGAATTTAGAATATTACAAGTATCTTGGTAGTAATCGTAAATACGGTCTCAACCTTGCTTTCTTTGATGAGCATATTGACTTCCCGGTTTATGATGATTTCAAGTTATATGAAACTTTGCGAAGCAAGTATTTCCTTTTTGACGCAAGAGTGCAATACAATATTAACCTGAATATGTATATCGGCCTTAGCCAACAATACAATAATTCAAGATTGAAAACTATTGGATCACCCGCCACAACTTTTGACGGAACTAATACCTTTTGGAATTCTTATTTGAGTTTTATCTACAATTCGATAGATAAAAAATATTTTACAACCAAAGGATGGAAAGTAAGAGCATCTGCAGGTTATGTATATAATCAATCTCCTGATTTTACAGTTGTTAATGATGGGGTAGAAGTGAACAACGATTCGCTCGGTTATAATTATGGTAATTATGTAAGGCTTCTTGTAAAGGCTGATCATTTTACTCCGCTTAATACCAAATTTGTGTTTACACAAAACGTATCGCTTGCATATATGATTACAGATAATCCATACCTGCCTAATAGTTTCCAGGTTGGCGGCATAAGTGAAAATTTATTAAACCAGGTTACGTTTGCAGGCTTGAGCGAATCGGAAGTTAAAACAGGGAGTATTGCATCGGGTCAACTTGGCTTGCAGTATAAGCTTGCAAAAACAGCTTACCTAACCGGTCGTGTAAACGTGGGGCTTTATGATTTTCATAATGTAGCAATGAGCGACATTTCTTTAAATAATAATTTTCTATCTGGTTATGGATTAACATTTGGATTAATGTCACCTATCGGACCCATTGAACTCACAGCCATGTATTGCGACCAGGATGGTAAAGTAAGAAGCAATTTGAATTTAGGATTCAAGTTTTAAGAGAAGCAGTTTTTTGAATTATTCATCATAAAATTACCTCACAAGTATTTTTTTCAAATCACTTGAACTTCCATTAAAAACATTCACATCATAATTGGCCGAAGAGTGCAGCAGGTGTGCTTTATCATGATGTTGCCAGAAAAGCCATTTAATGCCTGATGAAATTTTTAAATCATCAACATAAAAATGTGCCACCCAAAATTTATAGTTGCTAAAATCATCTGCAAGATAATCTTCAATAAAATTTATATTCGAATAGATGATTGGTTTTACTCCGTATTCTTTTTCAATTAAAGAGATAAAAGTTTTTAAAGAGGTTACCAATTCTTTTTTATTTGATTTTCCCATCTCCTCAATATCCACAACAGGTGGCAAGTCACCACTTTTTAAGTCAACACTATTAATAAAATTTTTGGCCTGCAACTTTGCACTTGCTGATGGTTTAAAATAATGGTACGCTCCGCGAATCACTTTATACTTGCGTGCATCGTTCCAGTTATCTTCAAATGTAGGATCTTCCCAAAATAAACCTTCAGTTGCTTTGATCATCACAAATTGAAATTGAACAGTATCATTGTCCACATCAACTGCTTTTAAAGTTGACCAATCCAGATCAGGTTGATAGCGCGAAATATCAATACCATGTACACTGTATGCCTGTGGAAAGTTTACATGGTTAACAAGGTTTCTCTGATTACGGTTTTGCTGGATATAACGATAAGCTTTATAACCATAACGGATTACAGTTTTATGCCCATATAAAAGAGTTGAGAAAACAACAATAATGAATGACCATCTTATAAGTAGTTTTTTTAATCTTCTTTTCGTCATTGGATCAGGTTAACGAATAGTGATGAACAACTATTGTTCAATAAAAATGTTGTTGGGCAAAAATTAAAAAACAACAACACAAAGATTATTGAAACATTTCAAGAAAATCGCGGGGAGCAACTATTTTAGTGTTTTCAAAAGTTTCTAAAACAATAAGGTCTTTATCGCTTGAAATGAGATAATCAGCTCTGCCATCTTTAGCCAAAGCAAGCAAAAAATTTGCTTTAATATCCTGGCAAACTGTTACGATTGATTTTACATTAACAAAGGAACCGAATATTTTGAGCTGAGTAAGCAGCTTTTGAAGATCTTTATCGTTGAAAACGGCCTTAAACTTTTCGCGTTTAGTCATTTCAACCAGCTCATTTAAAAGTTCAGCGCTGAAAATAATTTTCACCGTTTGATTTTCAATCAGGTCGTCAAGTTTGGTCACCTTATTGGTGATCAAAAAATTCATGAAAAAATTGGTGTCAAGAATAACCCTGAATTTATCTTTTTGTTGCATAGCGCTTGTTTCTTATCATTTCTACTTCGGCAGTAATGTCTTCCATAGTTGGAGCTTTGTCGGCTTTACTTCTGAGCTTGTTTAAAATTTTCCTGAATTCTGTGGTAGCAACTTTAGTGCTCAATGCCTTGAGGACAGGAGTCTTTTTGAGTGGAATGTCAACGCTATCGTCTTTCTGAGAGCCTTTAACAAACTTAGGAACAGGAGTCTTTTTGAGTGGAATGTCAATACTGTCAGTCTTCTGTGAGCCTTTAACAATCTTAGAGACAGGAGTCTTTTTGAGTGGTATGTCATTGCTACCACCTTTCTGTGCCCCTTTAACAAACTTAGGGACAGGAGTCTTTTTGAGTGGTATGCCAGCAGGTTTTTTCAATAGTGTCTTGGGTTTAGCGCTTTTGGGTGTGAGTGCAATAGCTTCCATTTAATCGTAAATTTTTTTGTAAAGATAACAAAGTTTAGCTGGCAAGCCCTACAAATGGATTTTGTTTTTTTTCGGCACCTATGCTTGTTTCCAATCCATGCCCCGGAAAAACCTTCACATTATCAGGCAAAACGAACAGCCGTGTACGTATGCTGGCAAGCAATTGCGCATGATTTCCTCCCGGTAAATCGGTACGACCAATGCTCCTGTAAAACAATACATCACCCCCGATCAATATTTTATCGTTTTCATTATAAAAGCAAATGCTTGCCGGGCTGTGCCCCGGTGCTGATATGCATTGCAATTGCGTATTGCCGAATTTTATCAATTCATGATCCTTCAATAAATGACTTGGTTCGGGGGAAGCCACCATATAAATACCCATAGTTGGACCATAAAGCGTTGTAGCATGTAAGGTTTCAAGTTCACCATCGGGTATCTGCAGCATTAGTTTGTATTGGTCGGCAACAAATTTATTACCCAGCACATGATCTATATGGCAATGCGTATTTAATAAAGCTGCCGGTTTAAGATTTTTACTTTCGATAAAGTTTGTAAGTTCATTTCTTTCATCGGCATCATAGCACCCGGGATCAATAATGATGCATTGTTGCGTTTCATCATATAACACGTAAGTATTTTCTTCAAAGGGGTTAAAAGTGAAAATTTCAAGCTCCATCAGACTGAATGATTAAATTTTAAAGAGATGCAAAAGTGATAATTAATAAGCAGAATCATAAAAACCTGATTGCTATTTTTTAATCTTGCAACATTCAATGAAAAAACAAATCATCATTTCCGTTACCAGCGATCTGAGCACCGATCAGCGTGTGCATCGTGCCGCACTTGCATTGTATGATGAAGGTTATGATGTTCTATTAATTGGGAGACTATTGAAAAACAGCTTAGACATCAGTAATCGTCCATATAAAACAAGACGGTTTAAATTATGGTTTAACAAAGGGCCTTTATTTTACGCCAATTACAACTTACGGCTTTTTTTCTTTTTGATGTTCAACAGAACTGATATTTTATTTGCAAACGATTTAGACACATTGCTTCCAAACTATCTCATATCAAAACTGAAAGTAAAGGTTTTGGTTTATGATAATCACGAGTATTATACAGGAGTTCCGGAATTAGTATCACGGCCTTTTATTCGCGGAATATGGAAAAGCATTGAGCGATGGATTTTTCCAAAATTAAAATATGTTTACACAGTTAATCAATCCATTGCTGATTTGTATGAGCAAGAGTATAAGGTAAAGGTTAGCGTGTTGAGAAATGTTCCTATTCAATTTACAACTGATCAAACATTCTCAAAAAATGAATCACGCATCAAATTGAATTTGCCTTTGGATAAATTCTTAATCATCATGCAGGGCAATGGAATTAATGTTGATCGAGGAGGGGAAGAAACTGTGGAAGCAATGCAATATGTTGATGATGCCTTTTTACTTATTGCAGGTAATGGAGATGTGATTGAGGTTTTGAAAAAAATGGTTGTAGATTTAAAATTGCACGATAAAATAATTTTTAAAAGTCGCATGCCATATTCTGAATTGGTGCAATACACCCAATGTGCAGATTTAGGTTTAACACTTGATAAAAGCACTAACATCAATTACCGTTTAAGCCTGCCAAATAAATTATTTGACTACATTCAATGTGGAGTTCCAATATTATCAAGTGACCTGGTGGAAGTGAAAAAAATTGTTCAGCAATATAATATCGGAACAATTGTTCAAAATATTTTTCCTTTGGAACTTGCAAAAAAAATTAATGAGGTGATGGAAGATGATAACTTGCAACGCAAATGGAAAGAAAATTTAAAACAAGCTGCAAAAGATTTGAATTGGGAGAATGAAAAAATTAAGTTTTTGGAAATTTTTAAAGCGATAAACTGATAACACTTTTTAAACTGAACAAAACTAAAAACAGATTGAAAGAGCAGCACCTGCATATTGTAAGCTTTGATATTCCTTATCCACCAAACTATGGCGGTGTGATTGATGTGTTTTACAAAATCAAATCGCTTCACCAGCTTGGTGTAAAAGTTCATCTACACTGTTTTGAATATGGCCGTAAAGAAACTGATGCAATGAATGCATTTTGTGAAACGGTAAATTACTATAAACGAAACTCTGCCAAATCTCAACTCTTTAACCGGCTGCCCTATATTATTATTTCGCGGGCCTCGGAAGAATTAATTAAAAATCTGCTCAATGATGAATCTCCCATTTTATTTGAAGGATTGCATTGCTGCTATTTTTTAAATGATGCGCGATTAAAAAACAGGATTAAGATAGTTCGCACGCACAATGTTGAACATGATTATTATCAAAGTCTTGCGCGTGTGGAGAAAGATATTTTTAAGCGCTACTATTTTTATAATGAGGCTGCCAAGCTGGAAGCATTTGAACCTGCGCTGCAACAAGCTAATTATATTGCTGCTATTTCACTTAATGATACTAACTATTTTCAGTACCGGTTTAAAAATGCGCGATACATTCCGGCCTTTCATTCCAATGAAAGTATCAATTGCAAAACAGGTAAAGGGGAGTATGCATTGTATCATGGCAACCTGAGTATTGGCGAAAATAATGAGGCCGCATTATATTTAGTGAATGAAGTTTTTAATGACTCAGAATACAAGCTCATTCTCTCAGGTAGCAAACCATCAAAGGAACTGCGTGATGCTGTTCAGAAAAAACCAAACATTGAAATACTTGCCGATGTTTCAATTGAAAAAATAATTTCGTTGATTACCGAGGCACACATTAACATACTTCCCACATTTCAACCAACAGGTATCAAACTGAAATTGCTTTCTGCTTTATTTAACGGAAGACATTGTTTGGTAAACGATGTAATGGTTGCAAATACTAATCTTGATAGTCTTTGTCACATAGCTCACAATGCAGAAGAGTTTAAAAATCATTTGAAAAAATTGTTCGAAGAAGAATTTAAAATTCGTGAACTGGAGAAAAGAAAAAAGATATTAAACGAAAATTTTTCAAATGATGTAAGTGCAAAAAAGTTGTTGGATTTATTGGGATAACTCAGATTAGAATTTCACAAACGGAATCTTTTCATCAATTGAGTTGCTTTTTACCGAAATAAAATAATATCCTTTAGCAACACCATCAAGATCAATCCTGGTGTTTTCTCCGGGAGCTATTTGTTGATTGAATTGTTTTACGCATCTGCCTGATGCATCAATGATCTGAATTTTTGAATCAGCATATTCATCATTATTTTGTTGAAGAGAAATAAATTTATCTGCACATGGGTTTGGATAAAGTTTAAGCGATGATTTGTTTTGAGTTGAAATATTTTCAGTTCTAAGGTTAGAATTATTTTCATTAACGAATTTCAAAATAAGCCCATTAGAACCCGAAGGATTAAATCCGTTTACTACCGGGTTAGAAGCAGGTTGCAAAAACCCATTCGGCTCGCTCAACATTGGAAAACCGGGTGTTTGCGGCTCCAGGCAAGCATTGGCTGCAATAAAAATATTTTTCCCACTTACATCTAAATCATAAGGAAATTCCCTTCCCGTATGTTGATCTCCAAAAAGTGTGCACCATGATAATTTAAAAGGATCGGCACCTGATTCTGATTCAAAGGAGGCAATGAAAATTTGTGCAGGATCATAAGCTGCAAGGTTATCCTGGAAATATGCAGACCCCCCTGCATTAACAACAGGCAAATCTCCCAGAGCAGAGTTGTAAGTATTATCAGTGTAGCCGGCAATAAGTATTTCACCATTGTTACCTATTGAAGCTGCTGAAATCTGATCATTACCATTACCTCCAAAAATAGTTGACCATTCAATTGAAAAATCAGGATTTAATAGAATAAGAAATCCATCATGATCACTGCCGTTATACGAATCATCAAAATAGGTGTTGGCTGTTTTGTTTGAGGTGTTAGTCCATGAGATAGCAGAGGATGAATCGGTGTAACCTGCTATTAGTATGCTGCCATCAGAAGGATTCAAACTCAAATCAATGATATGCTGCCCGGGTTGAAACGACCCACAATATTTTATTTTTGAAGTACAATCAAACGCTGCCATATAGTATCCATTGCCTGTGTTATAATAAGCACCGGGTGAATTAGTAAACGGAAATCCGTAAGTTGATCCAATTGCACCGGTAACATAAATATTATTGTGAAGGTCACATGCAATGGTGCGGCAATCAGTGCCCGAGAACGAAACACTTCCGAAATAAGTTGACCATTGCAATTCAGTGTTGGAATTAAATTCGGCAATAAGTCCTGTTTGTGCAGCTTTTGTAATGTTTTGAAAAAATCCGTTTGCACTTTGCTTTTTCAAAGGCAGTAAATTTTGAGACCATGTAAGTCCCGCCACAAAAACATTATTATTGTTATCGCAGTTTACACTGTAAATCTGATCAGTGTGGTCACCGCCAAATAATGTAGCCCATTTCAATTGACCTGCATAATTAAACTTAACTATAAAACCTTCCTGGTAATCACTCACCCCATAAACGGAAGCAACGGCATTATTTTTTGATTGTATAAAACCGTTGCCATATTGCTGAGTTAAAAAACCAATGGTGCTTGAGTTGTGAGATTCTGTTGTTCCTGCCATATAAATATTTCCGCTGTTATCAACAGCAACATCAAAGGCTCCGTCATATTCAGTGCTCATATAATAGGTGGCCCATTTTTGTACTCCGGCAATATCAAAGGCTGAAATAAATGCTTCAATTGTTGAACCCGCCTGTGAAGGGCTGAAATAATAAGCCACCGAATTGTTATAATTCGGAAATGGATTTGAAAAACAATAACCAACTATATAAACCCTGTTATTGGGTTCATCACATTTAATCGAATTGCAAACTGTACCACCACCGCCACCTATTGCACCACCACCATAATAAGTTGACCATGTAAGCGCCATGTTTATTGCCGGATCAATAACAAGAGTTTGTCTTTTGTTGTAAGATGGTAAATTGAAATTCACAACATCGGTTTGCAAATTATATTCAGCAGCAACTACTCTTTCATCATTTTGTGTATAACAATAAAGTTTTCCTTCTGTTATTTTCCCTAAAGCTGTTGCTGCTGTTATTTCATCTTTAGTTTTATTTAATTGCAACGATTTAGCCCCATTATATTTTATTAGGATTAGGTTTGCATCAGCACCTGCATGAACTATAAAATCATATTTAAATGTTCCTTCGTTGGTGATCTTTAACACCCAATCTATTTGAGGATAAATATTGCTTACTGTGAGCTGCCTGCAATAATGCATGTTAGTTGAACTGCCTGATAAACCTGTGCCGCAATAGCTTAATTGAACATCATTCATCAAAACTTGCTCTGTTATGTTTTCCATTTGAATACTTGCATCAATCAATTCCATATCTAAACGTGCAACATTTTTATCCAGGCATTTATTATCAGGTTTTACGCTTTTCAGATCATCAAAGCGATTTGATAAACTGCTCATATCACGTTCTATTAATGAATAAGTCAAGCCTGATGTGGTGAGAAAAATTGAAGAATTATCAGCATTTAAGCTATACAGAACTTGTGAAACCTGCTTCTTATCATAATCATATACCTGCCCAACATTTTTTACAAAACCTGTATTTTGTGCTTTGTATTTTCTCTGATCAGATACGCTGTTAACTTCTGCGCTAAGGCTCACTGAATAACACATCAGGAATATAAATACACATTGGATAAACAATTTTGATTTAAGTCCTGTGCTTCCGAACTGCTGTAATGATTGAGCTTGAGTTGTCATTGTTTTTTGATTTTATTGTTGTTCAAATAAATTTACGGTTCAAAAGTATCTGCGTCATAGCTATATAAAGCCGCAATTGATTATTAGGCAGGGTAGAATTATTATTCGAGTGAAATGATAAGGAAATCGGTAGATGATTTTGGTTAGAATTTCCCGAAAATTGAATCGGCCAAAAATTTTTATAATTCAAAATCGCATTTCATCTTGTTCATTTTTGATTTATTCCGGCTTATTGAGCGGTGCATTTATTTTGCGGTGCAAAGAAACTATCACACGACCCCCTAAGTCAAGAAGGATTACCCTGAATCTTTGACTAAGTTTTATGTATTTCTTTAAGGGTTTTCCCTATTTAATGCCAAAAACCAGCGAAGTTCACGAAAGAATTTGTTCGGACTAAACGAATAAAATAAATTTACCTTTAGCCACTTTGTAAGCAGAAATATGAACGCATCAAAAGTTGCTATTATAGGTGGAGGAAGTTTTGCCACGGCCCTCGTTAAAATTTTTTCAAATAACACTAACACTATCCGCTGGTGGCTTCGTAGCCCCGAAACGGTTGCTTTTATTGGTAAGTATCATCACAACCCTAATTATCTTACAGATGTAAATCTTGATTTGAGTAAGATAACGCTATCATCAAATATTAAAGAAGTGATTGCAGATGCCGATATAATAGTGCTTGCAGTGCCATCAGCATTTTTAGTTTCTGCATTAAAAGAAATTAATCCCGATGATTTAAAAGATAAGATGATTGTTTCCGGCATTAAAGGAATTGTGCCTGAACACAATCTCATCATTGGCGATTACATCAATCAGCATTTTAATGTGCGCTTTGATAATATAGCTGTGATAACCGGCCCCTGCCATGCTGAAGAAGTTGCATTGGAGCGATTGAGTTATTTAACTGTTGCATCAAAAAATAAAGAAAACAATTCCCGCTTAGCTACACTGATGAGATGCCGTTATATTCGTATCACGGAAAGCGATGATGTTTACGGAACGGAATACAGTGCAGTGATGAAAAATATAATGGCTGTTGCAAGCGGTGTTTGTCATGGTCTCGGTTATGGAGATAACTTCCAGGCGGTGTTGATTTCAAATGCCAGCCGCGAGATAAAAAGATTTATTGATGCTGTGCATCCCATAACGCGCGACATTAATGATTCAGCCTATCTCGGAGATTTATTGGTAACGGCTTACTCGCAGTTTTCGCGCAACCGTATGTTTGGCAACATGTTGGGTAAAGGTTATTCAGTTAAGTTTGCACAGCTCGAAATGAATATGATTGCTGAAGGATTTTATGCAGCAAAATGTATTGATGAAATTAATAAAAAATATGAAGTGAATTTACCGATCAGCAAATCGGTTTATAATATCTGTTACGAAAAAATATCTCCCCGTGTTGAAATGAAATTGCTGACCGATCAATTGAATTGATTTAGTGATTTGGTGATTTGAGTTCATGTGAGGATAATGGCAAATTAACTTGTTAATTTAATTGACAACGAAATCCTGCGGCTTTGTCATCCTGAGTGAAGCGAAGGAACTTTCTCCACACTTAGCAGGTGCTTCATTTGAAGAAAGATGTTTCGTTTCACTCAACAGGACAAAGTCGCTAAAGAATTAAATTCAAAAAATATTTATGAAACAAAAACTTCTACTCACCGCAGCATTTATTTTTTTATTTATACCACAAACCTTTTCACAGAATAACGATTCGCTCATTATTCGTAAATTATATAACGAAGCGCTTGCCAATGGCAAAGCTTATGGCTGGCTTGATTATTTATCAAACAATATTGGTGGGCGTTTAAGCGGTTCGCTACAAGCTGCGCAAGCAGTTAAGTGGGGAGAAATGATTTTAGGTTCAATTAAAACAGATCGTGTTTTTAAACAACAATGCATGGTTCCGCATTGGGTGCGTGGTGCAAAAGAAAAAGCCTATATAGTTAAAGGTGATTCAAAAACAGAAGTGCCTGTATGCGCTTTGGGGAACAGCATTGCAACTCCAAAAGGTGGTTTGACAGCAGAAGTTGTGGAAGTACGTAGCTGGGATGAGTTACCCAAATTGGGCAGTGCTGCATTGAAAGGTAAAATTGTGTTTTATAATTTTGAATGGGATCAAACCAAGATCAACACATTTGATGCCTACGGGCAAGCTGTGGAACCGCGCTGGGCTGGCGCTCAGCGTGCTGCGCCCTATGGTGCAGTTGGTGTTGTGGTGCGCAGTGCAGCAAGTGTTCATGATAATAACCCGCATACAGGAAGCATGGGTTATATTGATTCAATTCCAAAAATTCCTGCTTGTGCAATTTCTACAAATGCTGCGGATCAGTTAAGCAGAGATTTGAAATTTAAAAGCGGTGTGCCTGTAAAATTTTCGTTTACGCAAAACTGTGAAATGTTGCCCGACACTGTTTCATTTAATGTACTTGCCGAAATAAAAGGAAGCGAACATCCTGAAGAAATTATTACAGTGGGAGGACATCTTGATTCATGGGATACAGGACACGGTGCGCACGATGATGGTGCAGGAGTGGTGCAAAGTGCCGAAGTGCTTAACCTGTTTAAAGCATTGGGTTTGCAACCTAAGCGAACTATCCGCTGCGTGTTTTTTATGAATGAAGAAAACGGTGGACGCGGAGGAAAAGAATATGCAGAGCAAGCTAAAAAGCTGAATGAAAAATTAATTGCTGCAATTGAAACTGATGCAGGCGGTTTCGTACCACGCGGTTTTTCTTTCGATGGCGACTCTGTGAAAATAAATAAAATCCGCTCGTGGCAAAAACTTTTTAAACCCTACAACATTTATTCATGGGATGGTTCAGGCAGCGGCTCTGATATTGGACACCTTGCAGACCAATGCCCGGTGCTGATTGGCTTGTCGCCCGACTCGCAACGTTATTTTGAAATTCATCACACAACTGCCGATACATTTGATAAAGTAAATCAGAGAGAGTTAGAACTCGGTGCTGCAACTATGGCCGCTTTGGTATATTTGATTAGTGAGTATGGACTTTGAGTTATTAATAATTTTTTAGAGATATAGAGATCATCAGAGGTTTTTGATTTCGTTCTCCAGGATTAAATAATTAAATATATTGATGATAATTATATTGTCAATTCAATCCTATCATTATATTTGACCTATTAAATAAACAACCCGATATTGCTTTTCTAAAAATCCTTTACCCCATTTAAGGTACATGTTGCGCCAGCAACAGCTTTGCTATCATCGGCTTTCTGTTTTTATGTTTTCTACAATTAAATCTGTTCAGTAAGTTTATTGAACAATGGTTAGCTAAAATTATTTAAACAATCAAATTCAAAAAACAAAATGGAAAAAAATCTTAAATTACTGATGATAAGTTCATGTCCATACAATTTCAGTTGGCATCTTAACAAGTTACTTTTTTTATTCGGAATAGTTACCCTTTGTATTATTCTTCAAATAAACAAGGTTAATGCACAAGCCTGTCAACCTATTATTCAACAAACGGGTTCAATTGATTTATGTCAACCGGGTTCATTTGTAACGCTGACGGCTATTGGCGGTATTTCAAGTTATTCATGGTCAACCGGTGCTCTCACTTCATCGATTACTGTATTTGTTGCCGGCACTTATAGTGTAACAGCAACTTATGCAAGTGGTTGTACAGGTACAGCAAGTATTATTGTTTCGAATTCTAATAATTATACTATTCTACTTAATGGAATCATGAATACCTGCCAACCTGGTATTAATAACTATACAATAACCAATATTGTGGCTGGGGTGACCTATAACTGGACAGCAATATCAAGCAATTTAACAATCATTGGTAGTTCAACAGGCACTACAGTTGCTATTAATGTTGCGGGCCCTGGGTCCTTTACAATAACTTATAATTATGGATTTTGCACAAAGACAGAAACATTTTATATTCAAGATTGCTGTACAGATTACTCTCCTCTTTCGTTTAACGATGTCCTTACAAGTACCCTGATACCATTTAATAACATCGGTTCTAATATTTATTTAAATGGCGTTATAACAGTTGATGGAAGTTTTATAATTCATAATTGTGGAAGTATCTTTATGGGGCCAGGAGCAAAAATTGAAGTACTGCCTACCTGTTCTTTAACTGTTGAATTCGGTTCGCATATACATGGATGTGATTATATGTGGAAAGGAATACATGTGCAATCTGGCGGCTTTTTGCGAATCGTTGATGCTGCTGAAATTGAAGATGCTGAAGTTGCTGCCGACCTCGAAAAAAACACCATATTTGAATTAGGTAGTACTAGTGCATTAGGGACTAATCTGCTACAAAATAATTATATTGATGTTAGATTCAATGGCAACTATACTTCTGTAGGAGGCATAAGTGATGTAATACTCGACTTTACAGGCTTTAAAGTAATTTATCCCGGACAGCAATTAATTCCATCCGGCCTTAGACCTCGTTCAGGTTTTGTACTTAATAATGTTAACAATTCTCCGGTTTCGACATTTGGGCTCATTGCGGGGGGATTAATTACCATAAATAACCATAGCTGCGGTTTCGAAATGCATAATTCAACTGCGGTTATTTTTGGTACTGTTTTTAACGATATTTCTAATCCGAATAATTCTTATGGTCTTTTTCCTTCAACACAAAACGGATTTGCAATATATGCTGATGCATATAATGACCGCTCATTAACTTTTACCGGATTAGGGAACTCAACCACTTCGCCCACAACTTTTATAAATTGCAGAGGTGGTGTATCAACATTAAGTATCACTGCAAATGTCTCGCGAAGTATAATGGATGTAACTCAGTATGGAATTTACTCCCGATTATCACAATCACCTTCAGCTCTCAATTATTCGAATAATACAATTAATGTTGGGCCTGGAAGTTTACAGTTGTTCGGTATAAGAACTAATTTTACTGGAACTTCTAAGGTAACCATTTCGCACAATCAAGTTAATGTAAATGCAAACGTTCTTGGCAAACCATCAACCTGTATATTCCATTCTGATGTTGTAGGTGCTGACAATTCGTTGGTAAGCATAGTAACTAATACACTCCGACTTATTAACCAAACCCAATATGGTTTAAGGATGAATAACATAGATGGCAGCACAGTTTCCTTCAATTACATATATTGTAACCAGGGATTGATTGCCAGCCCAAATCTTCATCAATGTTATTCTCTTAATAACTGTCTAAATAACTTAATAAGCGAAAATTCTGTAAACTCTTCGCTTACTTCATTTTTTCAGGCTAACGCCATTGGTTATTACAATAACATAACTCCGCGATGGAAATATACCTGTAACTCTGCATACCAGGTAGGTATGGGTTTTCAGTTTAATCATGATTGTACAAGTCCTGAAAATTTTAAAGGAAACTTTATGCAGGACAATAATTATGGATTGAACATTAATTTTGCCACAGGTGCTATAGGGCCGCAAACTCATAGTGGTAACCAGTGGAGCATAACTCCTCTTGCAACTCCGTTTAGTGGGCCTGATGGAGCTGCTTCTGTTACGGGACCTCTTGTAGGGGCTTCTCAATTTATTGTACATGCGAATCCTACCGGTCCGATAAATAATTATAATCCAGTTTTATCATCACCTGGACTTTTTAATGTTTTTAGTGGTGCCCCTTTCAAATGTAGCTTGGGTCCTCCGGAACCTCCTATAGATATCATTGATATAACAAATGGTGAGGTAGATAATGCCGATACAACTGACGAAGGTGATAATGGCGATTTGGGGGACTATGTACAAAATCGTAATTTGTATGGAGCCATTGATAACAATGTAGACATGGTGGACAGCAGCACGATTATTCAAAATTATTATGACAGTGTTTCGCTTACTGCAATTGGTCAGTTACAACAGGTAGCGAATAGTTATAATAAGAACCAGGATGAACTTAATGAGATAACTAATTCGTTCCAGTTTAATGATTCAGCAGCTATTGCAATAAGCCAGCAACTGGCTGCTAATTATCAACTGTTAAATGGCGGAACTTTAAATTCGAATGACAGTGTTTCATTGATTGCTGTAAATGATGCATTACACACCCAGTTGCAAAATTTAATTACAGCCAATGATAGCCTCGCCAATGCTGCAAAATGGTACCATCAACTGAACGCAAATACAGCTCTTAATAAAAACGGATTAGTAACCCCTAACCGCCTTTTCGAAGCAAACCAAAAAATAGTTCATCAGATTTATCTATTTCATCCAGCTTTAGGAAATCACGATTTTACTAATACTGATTCATCAACATTATATAACATAGGTCATCAGTGTATAAGCTATGGAGGCCCTGCAGTTATTGAAGCCAGGGAACTTTATGGTTTGATTAATCCTAATGAAAACTTTGATAATGTTCCTTGCAATCTTGGTAACCGTTGGGGTATGGATAATGATGAAACTGCCTCCACTGATTTGTTGGTTTATCCGAATCCTGCATCTGATGTTTTAAATATTTATTTACCAACAGCAAAATCAAAGGATGGATTTTCAATTTCAATTTTCGATTTATTAGGGAGTAAGGTCTATTCCCAGAAAAACATTAATTCAAAATCAATTCAATTACCAACGGAAGGTATCTGCAATGGCATGTACTTTTTGAATGTAATTTCATCTGATAAGTCTTTTAATAATACAGTAAAAATTCAAATCGTAAAATAATTTAACGGACGGCAATAAACTTCTTCTTATTGGGTAGAAGTTTATTACTGTTTTATTTTTAATATCAATGAAACCCTTTCTTGCGATAATTATCTTGTTGGTTAAATGTGCAACTCTGATGGCGCAGCATACTCCAAAGCAATGGATAACAGGCAGCAACGTACCCAATAATACAATAGTTGATTTTTCGGGAGGGTCATTAACTATGCAATCTGTATTGAGTGGGACGCAAGTTCCTTTTTCAATTACTAATGCTGCTATTGGAGGTCCTGATAGTAATTTGCTATTCTATAGCGATGGCAGGGCAATATATAACAGACTTCATAACAAAATACAAAACGGAGATACTCTTAGTCCAGGTGTTTATACTTTTGCTGCAATTGCAGGGGGGTATGGACTGCAAATAAATCAGGGTACAGTATTTCTACCAGCTCCCGATGATACCAACCTTTTTTATGTATTTCACAAATCTGGAGATTATTGGGGACAGCCGTGTCCAAATCTAAGTTCCGGATATGTAGCTTATTCGTTTTATTACAGCATTATTGACAAAAGTATGGATAGCGGTAATGGGGCCATCATCAGCAAGAATAATTTGATATTAAATGATACTATTGGCAGTGCAATATTGGCAATAAAACATGGTAATGGCCGCGACTGGTGGATAATTGTTCCTGATGTTAATCAACCTGTTTTTTATCGTTTTTTGTTAACACCTGCAGGAGTAACTGGTCCATATACAGAGACGATTGGTATTGGGAGTTGTGGTGGTTATTGGAGCATAAAATTCAGCGCATTAACGAATAAGATAGCCGGTTTTAAAGTTGATCAGATTTGGCCTATTACCAAATACATTGATATTTTTGACTTTGACCGCTGTACAGGTTTAATGAGTAATCATCAATTACTTACTATTAATAATTACGTTAATTCACAATATCCCGGAGCTTGTGAAATTTCCCCAAGCGGCCGTTTTCTTTATGCCGGTGTATTGGATGAATTGCATCAGTTTGATTTGTTAGCCTCTAATATACAGGCAAGCGAAATAGTGGTTGATACGATTGATTCCATAAATTTTTGGGTTAATAAATTCAACTATTGGTTTTTGCAATGCGCACCCGATGGCAAAATTTACAGTAGCGACTGGAATAATCTTACTTTAAGTGTAATTAATAATCCTGATAGTTTAGGTATAGCTTGTAATCCACAACAAGGTGCAATTACCCTTCCTAATACACACAATTTAGATTTGCCATACATACCGCTTTATGAATTAGGGCCGCTTGTGGGTAGCGCATGCGATACTTTAACTGCAATAAAGGATTTAAATTTTGGTACTGATAAATCGATAACGGTTTATCCCAATCCTGCTAGCGATGCAATAAATATTTATTTACCAACTGTAAAATCATCAAATGGATTTTCAATTTCAATTTTTGATTTATTAGGTAATGAAGTTTATTCATTTATAAATGGTAATTCAAAATCCAATTCAGTTACATTATCAACAAACGGTTTAAGTAATGGAATGTACTTTTTAAAAGTTATTTCATCGGATTATTCAATCAATTGTACTGTTAAAATTCAAATTGTAAAATAGTATAAATCAACCAGCAGTATATTTCTCCTTTATGGTATAAGGGCAATTTCCAACCTCACTCAAAATCCTTCTTCCGTCTTTCCTTTTTTTCTGCTGTCAATTTTTTTTCGCGAAGGCGGTTTTCTTTTTCTTCTTCGGTAACAGTTGTTGCTAATCTTTTCTTTGGTTCTGTAAAAGCTTTTTCAACGGCTTTTTCAAATTTTGCTATGGCAACTTTTTTATTGGCGAATTGTGTGCGTTCACTTTGAGCCATAATTTTAAGCACTCCATCATCACTTATTTTATTTTTCAGCTTAGTGAAAAATTTTTCTTTCTCATCATCATTTAAAACTGTCGAGCCAACAACATCAAAGTACAGTTCCACCTTGGTGGCTACTTTGTTTACATTTTGTCCGCCCTTGCCACCGCTGCGCGTTGTTTGAAATTTCACTTCTTTTAAAAGCGATTGTAATTTATTTGTTTCCATCTAATTTATTTTTCATCAACATCAATTCTTTGTAACAGCACAAAGTTATCTGTTGCACTGTACCAAATATCATTATTCCATTTTATCAGTTCACCAGGTATTGCATATTTAATCAATCTGAAATTTTTTGCATTGAGGTAATCTTTATTTATTTCATAATCATCACTTCTCAAGCTGAAAAGCAAATTTGTTTTTAATGTTAAAACTGAGTCGGGCAGCTCTGAGGAGTTGTTAACTTTAATTTGCTGAACATTTTTTTCTACGTAAAACTTAACCGGCACACTTTCAAACGGACTGTATGGATTGCTATAAGGTGTGTGAATCAAAATTGCTTTTTCTGCTGCAAAGCTTTTATGTATTGTTTCAGCTATGGCAATGCCAGGGCTTGCAGGCAGGAATATTACAACAGTGAGCAATACAAAATTCAAAAGCATTAACGCAATTATTAAAGCATTAAAACTTTTCTTCAATATTAAATTTGCATTGTTCAACTGCAATTGAACTTTTTCAATAAAGTAACAAATCACAAAAGGGCAGAGCATCACTAATGGAAAAAGAAATCTTAATTCTTTATGCGGCAATAATACATGAAGCAGAAAAAAAGGCAAGGTGATGCAGGTGATCAAATGCTTAGGTGAAGTTAACCAGAAGTAGATAAATGAAATAAGTAACAGTAACCCTATAGGTAGAGCACTTTTTGTACAAATGACTATGAAATAATAATACCACGGTTCGCTTCCAAAATCAGGGCCTGAGCCTGTAATAACCATGTGAGCATAATTATAAAGTGGCAAAGTCCATTCACCATAAAACCATTTGTCAACTGCTAATCCAATGGCAAATGACAAAATTGTTCCGATACCAATAGTTATAAAAGCAAAACGATTTCTATCTGATAATAAAAACCATACTGCCACAAAAGCCAAAGGCATGAGCATTTGATAACGAACTAAAACTGCACATGCAATAATTAAAGTTGTAAATATTTTCAGCAGGACCCAATTACCTGATTGCAATTTCTTTAAAAGACAAATTGATGTGATAAAAAACGCACCTGCCCAGGTTTCTGATGAAAAGCGTACGTCCGTAAAGGGAATAAACCAAAGAAAAAAACTGAGTACAATAAACATTTTTTGAGAACGATCAGATTTAAATTCTTCGAAAAATGTTTTAATAAAAAAAACAATTGCAGCTAATGAAATTCCAGCAGATAATAAGCGTAACAATAATGTCTGCATAAACGGATCGTCAATACCGGCAATCTGTGCAGTCCTTATAATGCAATAACACAAAGCAGGCTGAAATGAGGGACGAAGGCGATAGGCAAATTCCCATGCAAGTTCATTTGGTGCATGTGTGCCAAGCTTGTATCCCGCAAATTCAACTAACTGGTAATGCTCATCAGCATAATAATAACCTACACTATATATGGCAGCAATAACATGTATAAAAATTGCTGCTATAAAGGCGTATCTGAAAAATAGTTTCTTATTAATGTTGATCATGATATTTCAGAAAAAGCGAAGTTTGAATTTTAAATCTATTTTTGACACTCACTTAATTTTTATTCCCCCTGTAATCTGTAAAATAAATTCTCTGCCTCATTGCAGTTTTTGTAAAGTTTTGTGACTTTCATAACGCATCATTATTTCAGGAATGCAAATCAACATTATCTTAATTCAGTTGCAAAGTCAAATCTATAATCTTAGTTTAAATTGCAGTTATGCTTAAATCAAGCGAGAAACTTAAATATATAGATGCTATCCGCGGCATTGCCATACTTGCTGTATTGGTAATTCATTGCCGCGAATATGTGGAAAGTGGAGCATTAATACCATCTGCTTTTAGCTTCATAATTAACCAGGGACCTCGTGGTGTTCAGTTGTTTTATATTGCAAGCGCCTTTACTATGTTTTTCACTTTAACCGGTCGTGTTAAAAAAGAAAATAACCCCACACGAAATTTTTTTATAAGACGCGTGTTTCGCATCGCACCTATGTATTGGATAGCAATTGTTTATTACTTATGGCAAAACGGAAGAGGACCCAGCTACTGGCTTGGTGATGCACCGGGCATTTCAAATATGAATATTGCAGCCAACTTTTTATTCATACACGGTTTTAACGCTTACTGGATTAACAGCTTAGTGCCTGGAGGCTGGAGCATTGCAGTTGAAATGAGTTTTTATTGTCTTGTCCCTTTTCTGTTTTCAAAAATTAAAAACAGTTTGCATGCCATCAATTTCTTTTTCATCACCATGATTATTAATTTCATTGCAGGTTATCTCCTGCACACACATCAGCTTATTGCAGATGCGCTGTTGTGGAAAAATTTCCTCACGCTGTATTTGCCTTATCAAATGCCGGTATTCGCTCTCGGCATATTGTTTTATTTTTTGGTAAAGGGTGATTATGCTTCATTGCGCTTTTCCTGGGTTACATTCGTTTTATGTTTGATAATGTTTGCGGTAAAATTTTTTACTGCGATGCCTTTAATAACATCTCACCTGCTTTTTGCAATGTCATTTGTAATCATGGGTTTTGTGATGAGTAAAAAAGAATTTAAAATAGTTGTGAATCCAGTAGTGAGGTATATCGGTAAGGTGAGCTACAGCATGTACTTAGTTCACTTTGCTGTATTATATTTTATGGTGAAATGGAATTTTGCAAATTATATCACCGAAACCACTGCCACATCAGCATTACTCAATTATGGCATCAGGCTGATTTTATTAATTATAATCTCTGCTGCAATCTCAACTGTGTTTTATAACCTAATTGAAGTGCCTGCGCAAAAGGTGGGAAAGAATATTATTGACAGGCTTGAAAAGAAGAAGGCTGTGGTTTCGGTTAGCTGATTCATTTTTTTCCAGAGAAGCTATCTTTTGTTGGTTTATCTTTTCCGTTTCGGGTTTAAAGTTTCTCGTTTCGGGTTTTACTTTCGGAAAGTTCCTTCCACTTTCCGAAAGTTGAGCAAAGGCAAATCAATTTTTTCTATTTTTATTCCTTCAAATATCCGATAAAATGTATCCTCCCATAATTACCGATCTTGAATATATTGAGCGAAAGGCCGAAGAAAAGATGAAAGAGAATTACACCTTTCGTGTTTTTCTTAAAGGTCGTGACCCGGATAAAACTGATCGCTTAGTAAAAGAAATTAACGATGAAGTAACATCTCAAATTGATTGTACCAAATGTGCAAACTGTTGCAAAGAGTTAGAAGCAGGTGTTACCAATGATGAAATAAGAAAGTTAGCAGAACTTAAAAATTTAGTCACCGAAGATTTTATTAAACAATATATCCGTGAAGATGATTTTGAAAGAGAACCGTTTTTAAAACATCATCCATGTACTTTTTTAGAAAATAATTTGTGCAGCATATATGATCAGCGACCAAAGGCCTGCCGCGATTTTCCCAATACACATAAACCAGGATTTACCTCACGCACATTGGGCATGATTAATTATTACGGAATTTGTCCGATTGTATTTAATGTGATGGAGCGCCTGAAACTACGGATGCGTTTTCGATTCAGATATTAAGTTATCATCACACAATCATTTCGATAAAATAAAAATCAATTCATGAAAGAATTTAAAAAATATTACCTGCTTCCAGTTCCACCAGAAGATGTTTATACTGCACTCACTAATCCGTTAACCATTCAACTGTGGTCAGGCGATGAAGCTGTGATGAGTACAGAAGCAGGTACAGAGTTTTCAATATTTGATGGTAGTATCGTTGGTAAGAATCTTGAGTTTGAGGAAAACAAAAAGATTATACAGCAATGGTATTTCGGAGACCAGGAAGAACCATCAATTGTAACTATAAAATTGCATCCTCATAAAAAAGGCACATCTGTTGAACTCCATCATTCTAATATTCCGACAGAAGCTTATGATGATATTACTGAGGGTTGGGATGAATCTTATTTCGGAATGTTATTGGATTTTTATGAAGAGTAACAACAACGGAATTTAAATCGCGCATTTTATCTTGATTATTTATTAATGAGTTTGTGTTGACCAATTGAAGAAACAGTTTTTCTCAAAATAGTTGTAAATCAATTAAGATCGAAAAGCTATGAAAAAATTAATTGTTTTCCTTAAAAATGTTATACAGATCATATTGATTTATTGCATAACAATATTTGGTAATATCGGAAACCTGGCCGCACAATCCGAATCTATTCATGGACAAAAAGGATTCATTAATGGATCGTCAGGATTAGTTAAAAGCTTCAAAGAAATAGAAGCTTCACCTTTAAATGTTCCTGCTGTTAAAAATCACGAAGTTGAGCAAGAAGAAGAAGAAGAAAATTTTATTGGAGAAAAGTATGAGCACATTGATGAGGAAAGAATTTCAAAGGCTTTTGTATTTGATGTTACAAGATTTTCAAATTCTTTTGTATTACCTCCTCAGTCAAATGTCAACATGAGATTGACAACTAAAAGTCCTTCACTTTCTTTTTTGGGATCACATGGACTGCCCGGTAATGCAAGACCTTCCGATGCAAGTGGGGCGGCCGGTCCGGATCATTTTATTGCATTATCAAATGAAGACGCGCGGATAATCAACAAGACTTCCGGACAAATCATTAGCCAGGTTTCAATAGATGCATTTATGAACGCTATGGGAACATTTGATGCCCGTATTTTTTATGATCCATATAATCAAAGATTTGTGGCTCTTGCATTAAACAGGGATACTAATGCGTTTTTTCAGTTGGCTGTTTCTGATAATTCAGATCCTATGGGTGGTTGGCATTACTTCACGTTTGATGTAGATTCTGTGCCTGGCAATAATTGTTGGCTCGATTTCGCCAACCTCGGCTTTAATAAAGATTGGGTAGCAATTTCAGGGCGTTTGATTGATAACTGCTCTCAAAATCTTGCAATAATTATTATTGATAAGACACAATTATATGCTAATGCGGTTCAAATAAATGTTTTCAAATTTAATACAGAGTTCAACTTAGCGCCTGCACTTACTTATGATAATTCAGATACGAATCTTTATTTTATTCAAACCTCCAATTCAAACCTTGGTGGAAATGGATATTGTCAACTGAAAATATTAAATGGACCTTTAAAGAATCCGGTTTTAACAACTTCATTTTTATTTGGGGTCAATTCGCCCTGGCGGTCAAACATCCATCCTTCCGGAACGCATGGTTGCTTATATCCTGTTTGCGGCAAAATGCCTCAACAATTGGGAACAACTATTACTATTGAAAACGTTAGATGGATGGCTGACGGAATTACAACAAATTGTGTATTTAGGAATGGGAAATTATACTTTACCCATTCCATATTTTTACCATCCACCGGCACAACAAATCGCATCTCTACACGCGTATGGAAAACTGATCCTATAACGGGTGTGGTTGATGCTGTTTATACCATTGATGATCCCACGGGCAGCATTTGTACTTATTTTTCAAGCCTGGCGGTTACAGCTAACAATGATATCGCTGTTGGTTATAGCTATTATGATCCTGATTTTTATCCGGGTGTTGCTTATACGATATTTGATAGCTTGGGCAATTCTGATGCACTCGTATATAAAACAGGTTATACATTCGATCCTACTTATCGCATGGGGGATTATAGTGCTACTACGGTTGACCCTATTGATGACAGATCAGTATGGACTGTCGGGCAGGTTGAAGATACTGCCGGTGGAACAACTACCTGGATGACCTGGGTTGCATTGATACCGGAGTACAGGAGGAATTGTGCCGGAAATATGATATTAAGCAATACAAACTTTTACGGTAACAGGAAGAACGAATCATCAGATACTATAAAATCCCGGCAAATAATTTCAGGAAGTTCTATTGTTGATTATGATGCCGGAAAATGTGTAGTTCTGCAACCGGGATTCAAGGCTTCTGAGGGCACAAGTTTTCATGTATATATTGATGGCTGCGGAGGAGCAAAAATTCAAAATCTTCAAAGCCAAAACGAATCTTTCGTGCAAGGCAACGCTGAAAATAATTTATTAAAGGTAGTGCCTAATCCATTCTCATCTATAACAACAATCACTTACAGTTTACAAAAAGAAGAAAATGCTGATGTGAAAATCTACAGTTCACAAATGCAGTTAGTAGCTAACCTGTTAAATCAATCGAAACAAACTAAAGGCGAACATCAAATTGATTTTGAAGCAGGCGATTTACCTTCAGGAATTTATTTATGCAAACTTGAAACGGCTGATAAAGTAGCTACAGTAAAAATTGTTTTGAGCAAATAGTTTGCTTTTTTTCGATTAAGATTCAACTATTCATACGCACTCTTCAGAAACCGTTAACCGTTTCACGAAACCTTACTCCAATTTCCTCTCTGCTCCTCTTCTTTTTTCAGAATAGATTTCACAACAAAATTTTCATTCAATAAAAGTTGCGGGTCAGCTTTTAAAATTTCAATTGCTTCTCTGCGCGCCACTTCCAGTATCGCCTGATCTTTTGTGAGATCAGCAATTTTTAAATTTACCAAACCGCTTTGTTGCGTCCCTTGTATATCACCCGGCCCGCGAAGTTTTAAATCCACTTCACTTATTACAAAACCATCATTGGTTTCGCACATTGTTTTTAATCGCGTTCTCGCTTCTTCGCTAAGTTTATAATCCGTCATTAAAATACAATACGATTGATCCGCACCACGACCAACTCGTCCGCGCAATTGGTGTAATTGAGATAAGCCAAAACGTTCAGCACTTTCAATCACCATGACGCTTGCATTGGGAACATTCACACCAACTTCAATCACAGTTGTTGCAACCATTATTTGTGTTTTGCCTACAACAAATTGTTGCATCTCATAATCTTTAGCTGCCGCTTTCATTTTTCCATGCACAATGCTTACATGATATAGCGGCATCGGGAAGTCACGAACTATTGCATCATAGCCTTGCATCAAATTCATGTAATCCATTGTTTCACTTTCATCTATTAACGGATACACTATATAAACCTGGCGACCTTTTGCAATCTCTTCTTTTAAGAAACCATAAACGCGTAACCGATTTTTTTCAAAGCGGTGCACAGTTGTGATTGGTTTTCGTCCAGGTGGCAATTCATCAATTACTGAAACATCTAAATCACCATATAAAGTCATTGCCAATGTTCGTGGAATTGGTGTTGCGGTCATTACCAAAACATGAGGAGGCTCATTTTTATTTTTATTCCACAACTTAAATCTTTGCTGCACTCCAAAGCGATGCTGTTCATCAATTACTGCAAGACCTAAATCAGTAAACTCCACATTGTCTTCAATCAATGCATGTGTGCCGATTAAAATTTGTATTTCATTGTTTACAAGTGCTGCTAATAATTTTTTTCGCTTTGCAGATTTTGTTGAACCTGTCAGTAGTTCAACATGCAACGGCATATCTTTTAATAAAGTGCTGATGGTTTCAAAGTGTTGCTGAGCAAGAATTTCAGTAGGAGCCATCAAGCACGCTTGTGTGCTGTTATCAATAGCAAGCAACATGCTCATCAATGCAACTAAAGTTTTGCCGCTGCCTACATCGCCTTGCAGCAAACGATTCATTTGATGACCTGTGG
Source organism: Bacteroidia bacterium (assembly GCA_039931675.1). Classification (GTDB taxonomy): domain Bacteria; phylum Bacteroidota; class Bacteroidia; order AKYH767-A; family OLB10; genus JAEUTH01. The sequence continues at coordinate 37,397 of JBDTRM010000028.1, forward strand.
CAGTGTTGCTTCTGATTTCTTTCAGCACTTTTTTCTGCGCATTGGTTAATTCAAATGGTAAATGATTTTTGAAAAAATTATTGAAGTGCTCACCAACAACTGAAAAAACTTTGCCCCTGCTTTTTTCTGTTCTTATTAATTTGAGCTGCAGCAATTTCATTTGTATGTAAAATAACTCATCAAACTTCAAACGAAATTTTGCAAGAACAAGTTTGTTATCATCTTCAGGAAAATGAATATTAATTAATGCATCGTGAAGCGAAAGCAAGCGCAAATTATTAATAAGCGAGTGCGGTAACGTTTCGTCTATATGTGGAGGCAATTGCTGAATTAAATTTCTCTGCATCCTCCAAATCGCTTTGCTGTCAAGCCCCCTGCCTTTACTCTTTTCAGTTGTTGGATACATGCTTTGCACATTGCCGCTCAACTGTTCATTAAAAGTTGCAAGCGGCTCCATATCTGGATGCACCATATTTAATTTACCGTTAAAAACAGTCGGCTTTCCGAAAATCACATAATCAGTACCTGCTTTAAGTGTTTCCCGCAAATATTTTATTTGCTGAAACCAAACCAAATCAATGCTGCCTGTATCGTCAAAAAAAGTTGCCATTAAACGATTGGTTCGCTTTTCACCTGCAGCAGTTATGGTTTTTATTTTTCCACGAAGTTGAATGTATGGCGAATCTTCATTGAGTTCATTTATTTTATAAAACTTGCTTCGGTCAATCCAACGATAAGGGAAATGTTGTATTAAATCTCCATAAGTTTTTATGCCATATTCCTGTTGCAACAATTCAGCGCGCTGGGGTCCTGCACCTTTAAGGAATTTTACTTCTCTCGAAAAAAATTGTTCGTCTGATAAATATGACATTGATTTTGCGAATAAAATACATCCATGATTTTACACATCTCTGAAATGCCCTATAATAAAGGCTTTCAAAATAACGAACCCTGTAAATCGAAAATACCACTTTCGATTTACAGGGTTGGAGTTTACCTGATTTTTGGCAAATGATTCAATAAAAAATCACTCAAGCCACATACAATTACATTTTGCGCTTTGCGATAACTATCCACTTGTGGAACCACAACAAAGTTTTGTTTTGTTTTCAAATCGCTCATCGTTTCATAAAATCCTTTTGCAATAACCGGTGAATTACTTAATTTAATTTCGATGCATGCAACAGGATTGTTAGCTTTTGTGAGCACCACATCAGCCTCAGCACCATCTTGCGTACGGTAGTAATACATTTCAAGATTACTGTGCTTGAGTTGATAAATTTGCTCAACAACATATCCCTCCCAAGATAAACCTATAATAGGATGACCCCGCAATTCATCAAGCGCAGTTATTCGCAGAAGCCTGTGCAGTATCCCGGTATCGCGCAGGTAAACTTTAGATGCCTTAATCACACGCTTGGTTGCCTGGAAATAAAATGCAGGCAGTTTATGCACCATGAATGCTCCTTCAAGAAAGTCCAGGTAACGATTTATAGTAGGCGCTGTAATTCCCAGGCTGCGCGCATAATATTGTGCGTTCCATATACTGCCATTATTGTGTGCAAGCATCGTCCAGAAATTGCGCATTACGGAATTGGTAAAGTTTACACCAAACAAATTTTGCAAATCACGTTCAATGAATGTGGTTATGAAAGTATCTGT
>JBDTRM010000029.1:0-14211 GCA_039931675.1 Bacteroidia bacterium
CTTCTAACGATCAATATCCCTGGCATTACTATTCAACTTCAGGAACATATTATGTATGCCTCACAATAGTTGATTCAGCAGGAACCACTTGTGATTGGTGTGATAGCGTCCATGTAGGTTTTATACCTCCGCCATGCAATGCAGAGTTTTCTCACTATGCAATTGGCAATCCTGACAGCTTACATTTTTATCCAACAGGTTCTGCTGCCACTTCCTGGTATTGGAGTTTTGGAGATGGAACAACTTCCACTTTACAATATCCCTGGCATTATTATGCATCATCAGGAACTTACAATGTGTGTTTAATTATTGTCACTTCGGCAGGAACAACTTGTGATTGGTGTGATAGTGTTCATGTAGGTTATATTCCTCCTCCCTGCAATGCAGAGTTTGCACATTATTCGATAGGTAATCCTGACAGCGTGCATTTCTATCCTATGAGTTCTGCTGCTATTTCCTGGTATTGGAGCTTTGGTGATGGAACAACTTCTAATGATCATAATCCATGGCATTATTACACAACATCAGGAACATTTTATGTTTGCTTAACTATTGTTGATTCATCAGGAACAACATGCACATGGTGTGATAGTGTTCATGTAGGTTATATTCCACCGCCATGTAATGCTGAATTCGCACATTATTCAATAAGCAATCCTGACAGTGTACATTTTTATCCTACAGGTTCTATTGCCGCTTCGTGGTATTGGACTTTTGGTGATGGAACTACTTCTAATGATCAGCATCCATGGCATTACTACACATCATCAGGAACGTATTATGTTTGCTTAATTATTACGACTTCTACAGGAACAACGTGCGACTGGTGCGATAGCGTACACATAAATGTTAATCCTCCGCCATGCAATGCAGAATTTGCTCATTACTCAATGAGTAATCCTGACAGTTTACATTTTTATCCTGTAGGCTCTGCCGCTGTATCATATTATTGGAGCTTCGGAGATGGGACGAATTCTACTAATCATGATCCATGGCATTACTATACAACATCAGGAACATATTATGTATGCTTAACTATCACAACTTCCGCAGGAACAACATGTACCTGGTGTGATAGTGTTCATGCAGGTTATACTCCTCCGCCATGCAATGCAGAGTTTGCACATTATTCAATGAGCAATCCTGACAGTGTACATTTTTATCCTGTGGGTTCTCCTGGAATGTCATATTACTGGAGCTTTGGAGATGGAACGAGTTCTACTAATCATGATCCGTGGCATCTTTATACAACTCCGGGAACATATTATGCATGTCTTGTTATTACTGATAGTCTTGGAAATACATGTTCATGGTGCGATAGCATACAATCAGGTATCACACCGATGTTAAATGCACACTTTACCTTCTATTCAAACGGTAGTCCCCAGTATGTTCATTTTATCAATACCACAAATCCTCCAGGCACTTTTTATTCATGGTATTTTGGTGACGGAACCTCCTCAGCACTTGCTTCGCCATGGCATTGGTATGCAACATCAGGTAAATACTTTGTTTGTGTTAATGTAAGCAATTCAACAAGTTCAGATTCATGGTGCGACAGTATTGATGTAACACAGTCAACAGGTGTACCCGTAATTCAACCAGGTGGTATAAACGTTACAGTGTATCCAAATCCGGCAGCAGAATTTGTTACAACTAACTTCACCAATATTATTAACCCTGTTACTTTCAGAATTTATGATGTTACCGGCCGTATATTATTTAATAAAGAAGGTATAATGAATAGCAGTATTACTATTAATACAAAAGGCCTTATGAATGGCACTTATTATTATAAGGTTTATGATAGCAATCAAATTGTATCAAAAGGAAAACTTATAATTATGCACTGATTTTAAAACTCTAAGAAATATTTTATGAAAAATCTGATTGCAATTGCTTTATTGTTTGTAACAACAGTTATAAAAGCGCAGGAAAAACATGATACCACACATGCAGGCGCTAACCTAACGGTATGTGGCATAGTGGAAAGTGTCAATGTAAGTAAATCAAATATTACTTATATCAATTTCAACAAAGAAAAAACAGATAGTCCATACACCGGGGTAATATTTGCCAGGGATACTATCAACTTTACTGCATATAAGCCAAAGGATTTTCTCACCGGTAAAAATATCTGCATATCAGGAATAGTATCAATATACAAAGACAAACCTCAAATTGTTATTAAAAGCCCAAAGCAAATACGTGTGGTTGAGAAGGAGTAGTTTTTCAATTACACTACACTCACTCATTAACGAACTACCTTATATAATCATGTATAAACGGGAACTTTAATAAGTTGATTTATAAAAAATGAAATAACTATCATTTGAATAAACGAGAACGGGAAAATATTTTTCAATTGAAGGCATAGAGTCTTTTTCATTTTTATTAACCAGCAGATATTGCACATTGTACTTCTTAAAAATATCTTCTGCAGGCAATGATTCTTTTCCGGAAAGTATATCAAGCATTTTATTTCTGTCGTTATTTCTTTTAATATAGTCAACATAAGGACTGGACATGGCAGGTGAAACAGCAACCATTTTTCTGCCGCTGGCAAGCAATGGAAAATCGGAAAGATTTTCGTTTGATAAAAATACCTTACTGTCATCAGCATTACTCACAATCCACTCGTAAACTTTATGAGTGTCGTAGGCTATGTTATTCTCAAGCCCTAAAGTCCTGTTAAACAGAAAATCGGGTCTGTGCGCATACGAATTGTAATTAATGATTACGAGCAGCACCATTGTCAATGGTATCATGTATTGTTCAAAACGGATAATAATATAATGAATTTTACCCGGTAAATTCAGCATGTAATTATATAACAGGGATAACAGGTGACATACACCCACTCCGAAAAATAATGCCTGGGCAGCTTTTAAATAAAAAAAGAAATGAAATGAGGGAACAATACCTGGAAACTTAATATTAAAATGATAACGGATAAAAACAATTGCAGTAGTATAGATGTAAAGAACAATGCAGTACATAATCCAGGAACTGACTATTAACCGTGACACTTTATCCTTATTCATTTTGAAAAAATATATGCATCCATACATTGCAATCAACAGTGACAGGGATAAGTTTGCTTTAAACAACATGAACACATTTTTTATCTGGAAAAACTCATGCAGGTATTCATAAGTATAAGTGTTTATCATGTGGAGCTTATACTTGCCCACTACAAACCAGGTAAACGGCAGTGTGAGTACAATAAACAATACCAGGCAGGGCAAGCCTTTTTTAATTACATCAATTATAGCCTGTATTTTAAGCAGCGGGTCGCTTTTTACAATTTTATAAACTGACAGATGAACGGTGATTAATATGAGTAATAATGTAGGTGCTGTATGCGCTAAAAAGCAAAAGGCGAGGTTAATTCCAAGCAATATAAACCAAAAGAGTTTCCATTCCTTAAATGCTTTATATATTATGATGATACCTGTATAGAAAAAAGTTTGAGCAAACGAAACAGGGAAAAGCCAGGGGGAATAGGTTGCTGCCATCCATCCATCCAAATCATTTATGTTGAAAAAAAGAAATCCTGTTGTGGCTGCAAGCGCTATAGGCACATTAAATATAACTGCCATCATTAAGAAGAAGGTTATAGGAGCGAGCAGATTTAAAAATGCTCCCGACTTTGTAACCACCGTATTCACCGGGAAATGAGTAATTTTCACTATTGCGCTTTCAATAATCATAACCAATGGATTATACCAAATATACTCATTCGTATAACTGGGATCCTGTCCGTAATTACCATTTAAAATAGTATGAACAAACCCCATATCGCGGTTAGAATCAAAATTATTAAAACCCCAGTTTAACTCACTTACTGATTTATAGCCCTGAAAGAATGCAGCGCCTAAAAAAATCAAAAACACTGTGATGCAGATAAAATCTGTTTTAGAAATTTTCCAATACATAGTTTATGTTGATTCAATAAAATTTAAAAACGGCAACAGTTAACTGCATCTCTCCGTTAGTTTTTCAGAGATGAAGAAATATTTAAATCTTATTTGAAAACAAATTGACATCGTGATGCAAATAAAGGAAGAAAGCATTGGTTATTTGCATGCCTGCATTATTTATTGTTGTTTGTTTCAACAATCTTTGTTCTCGCAATTTTTACTTTCTACTTCTAAAGTAATGTGTTGAATGTTCAGGTGTTCTAATTGATGTTTTAATTCGCGCTTTATTTTTTCAGCATCTGCTAATGAATTTTTTTCATCTATTACTATGTGTGCGGTGAGTGCGTTTTCGGTTGTGCTCATTCCCCAAAGATGGATATGGTGAATTTCTTTTACTCCTGCGATTTTGTTTGCAGCATCTTTTACCTGTTGCAAATTCATTTCGTGGGGAACTCCATCAAGTGATAGGCGCAAACTTTGTTTTAGTAAATTCCATGTGCTGAATAAAATTGTGAGAGCAATTATAATTGATAGAATGGGGTCAATCCAAAACCAATTGGTGTAGTGAATTATTATACCACCGATTACTAAACCAAGTGATACTAATGCATCACTGATTAAATGCAGGTATGCACTTTTTATGTTGAGGTCTTTCTTTCTATTTCTGAAAAATAAAAGGGCAGTTACGGTGTTGATGATAATTCCTATTCCTGCAATCCATGCTATTGTTGTACCTGCAATTGGTTCAGGATTGAGGAAACGGTGAAATGCTTCGTAGCTTATTGCACCAATTGAAACTAATAAAACAACTGCATTAAAGAGCGCAACAAGTATTGATGTTTTGCGATAACCGTAGGTGTAGTTTTCATTTGATTTTACTTTGAGTAAGCGAAATGCAAGCAGTGATAAACTTAATGCTGCAACATCCGCAAGGTTATGACCTGCATCACTTAAAAGTGAAAGTGAGTGAATGTATAATCCCGCAATTACTTCTATTACTACGAATAAAAAGTTGAGCGAAATGCCAATGATAAATGCTGCATTTACATTGGTGATTGGTGCTGTTTGGTGATGGTTGTGATGATGTTCCATTAAAAATATGAAATATGAAATATGAACTTTGTTTTTGGGTATTGCTGAAACCAACTTACTTCTGTTTCTTGTTTTGTTGCAAATACATTTTCCTGATGTTGTTTTTAACCTTCCATAATAGTTATCTACAAGTATGTTTTTAATTAATTAGATTTTTTGCAACATCCGTCTAATGCTTCATATCCTTTTGCATCTGCTTTTATATCATCAGCATCATATCCCATTTTTGAGATGGCTGTTTTGATTTTTAGCACATCTGTTTTTTGGGGATTGTAGTCAACGGTGATTGTTTGTGTGGCTACATCTAACTTTGCAACCTTTACTCCTTTTGTATAATTTAATTCGTGGAGTATTCGCGGACTACATGACGCACACTCTTTACAATGGTCGCAATAGATAATGGTTTTGATAATTACTTGTTTTGTTTTTGATTGTGCAAAAACAGATGCGAATGATAATGCTGCAAAAATTGCAGTGAGGATGAGTTGCTTTTTCATTTTTACTTGTTTTGAATTTTGAGTGATTAAAGTAAGTGATAAATGTTTTAATGGTCGTGCTCGCCTTCGCCTTTTGTGAGTTCGCTTAGTAAATAATATGCGCCCTGCGTTACTATCTTTTGCGTTGGCAAAACTTCTTCCAATGGAATTACTTCGGTGAAATTTTGGTCGGTTGTGCCAATGCGAACGGGGATTTGTTTGTAGGTATTGGTTTCGTGTTCTACAAATATGTAATGTTCGTTTCCGTTGCTTACGATGGCATCAGTCTGGAGTGAAAGCACGGTGCTGTTATCAATATTTATTCTTGCTTCAATAAACATTCCTGAAAGAAGTGTTTCAGTTACATCATCAATTTTTGCATGAGCGATTACAGCTTGCTGATTATCTTCAAACGCTTTGTTGATGCTGAAAATAGTTGCGTTGTGCTGATGCGATGGGTCGTTTGCATCGGTAAAAGTTATTTTTTGACCTTCGTGAATTTTTGAAATATCTTTTTCAAAAATCGCTAAATCAATATGCAGAAAACGGTTGTCAACTATGTCAAATAATTTTTTGTTTGGCTCTGCAAAAGTTCCAATGTTGATGCTGATAGTGTGAATGTTTCCGCTGATGGGTGCTGTGACGGTAAAAGTGCTGCTGATATTTTCAGGCGTTAATTTATTTGCATCCACATTATACAAACTCAACTTTTGTTTGAGTGAATTGTAAAGTGCTGTTTGCGATTTGTAATCTGCTTCGGCTTTCTGAAATGTTTTTGTTGCATTGATATTTTCTTTCTGCAATTCTTTTTGTCTTTCAAATTCTGCTTTGAGATAGGTGAGTGATGAACTGCTTTGTAAAAAATCTTGCTGCAATTGTATGAACTCTGTGTTTTCAATTGTGGCTAATGCTTCGCCTTGGTTTACAAATGCACCTTCTTTTACAATGATATTTTTTACAATGCCACCAACCAACAAACTTACTTGGGCCTGATTTTGCGGTGGCAGTGTGAGTTTGCCGTTTACTTTCAAAGAGGTTTTTAAATTTCGGTTGGTGATAAAACCGGTTTGCAAACCGATTGCTTTTACTTGTTCTGCTGTGAGTGTAACTTCTACGGCTTCGTGTTCATCCTGGTGTTCCTCTTTGGGAGTTTCAGTTTTTGAATTGCATGACGCAATTAAAAAAATGAGTGCAACTAATTTTACGGATTGCTTCGCTAAGTTCGCAATGACGATTTCTATATTTCTATTTATGATTTTCATTTTTGAGAATTTTTATTTGTTGAGTAAATAATTGATGTTGATGATTGATTGATTGTAATTATTCAGCGTAAGCAAATAATTATTGCGAATGTCAAAGGCGTTTGAAATGTTTTGAATGTATTCCACATAGCCAATGTCGCCACTCTGATAACTTTTATTTGCGGTGCTGAAAAGTGTTTGTGCCAAAGTCAAACCTTCGGAGTTGTAGTAATTCAAACTTTGATTGTATTTGTTGAACTGCTGAACTGCCTGTGTGTATGCAGTGTTCAGCGAAAGTTGAAAACTCTCCAATTCCTTTTGTGCAATTTCAGTTTGAAGTTTCGCTGCGTTGATTCTTCCCTGTTGCCCTGTTTTGAAAATAGGAATTGAAGTTCCGATGCTGAAACCCTGAAAGTTTTTTACTAAATCTAAACTCTGATTGAAGTAACCAAACTGCAACGATGGAGCATATTTATTTTTCTCCAACTTGAAAGCAGAAACCGAAACATTGAGTTGTTGCTTTTGAAATTGTAACAAAGGATTGTTCTGCAACGCTGTGTTGTCAAGCAATGGCGGTGGTGGCAAAGTGGTGATTGCATTTGCAGAAATTGAAATCGGTTGTGTTGTGCCAACCCATTGTTGCAACTCACTTTGAAACGAAAGCAAGTTTGCTTCTGCTTCCTGCTTCCTTAATTGCAGTTGTTTCATTTGTGTTTCTGCTGCTAACTTTTCCAACAAACCTGTTTCGCCAACTTTATATTTTGTGTCTGCGTTCTTTGCAAAGTTTGTGTAGATGCTGTCTAACGAATTTAATAATTGGAATTGCTGCATTCCGTTTTGAAGTTGCATGTATCCAAGCGAAACATTTTTTATCAACTCTGCTTTTGTAACATTCAATTTCGTTTGTGCCAATGCAATTTGTGCGTTCTGATACTTTGTTTGTGCCGCAATTTCTGTTGGAAATTTTATTCCGCTTGTAACGGCAACATTGTAATCATTCACACTGCTGTTAATTTGTCCGCCTGTGTAAAGCACATTTAAAGGGTCAAAAGTGAAAGCAGTCTTCTTTAATTGCTGTTGTTGCTGAATGGAATATTTCCCTGCTTCCATCATCGGATGATTGCGTAATGATTGTGCAATGCAACTGTCCAATGAAACTGTTTGAGCTGAAGAGTAAATAGGCAATAAGCAATTTGCAATTAGCAAAACAAAAAGCCCAATCATTCCTTTGCCTATTGCTGATTGCCTATTGCCAATTGATTTCCTATGGATAAAGAGAGAATACAAAACCGGTAACACAATTAAGGTAAGTAGTGTGGAAGAAATCAATCCACCAATTACCACTGTTGCCAATGGTTTTTGCACTTCGCTACCTGCCGAAGTTGATAAAGCCATTGGTAGAAATCCTAATGATGCAACTGCTGCTGTTGCTAACACGGGTCTTAGTCGTGCGGCTGTTCCTTTTAAAATTCGTTGTGTAACATCTCCTTCACCTTCGTCACGCAAGCGATTGAAGTAGGCTATCAGTACTATTCCGTTTAATACTGCAACTCCAAATAATGCAATGAAACCTACACCTGCGCTGATGCTGAAATTCATTCCTCTTAACCAAATTGCAACTACTCCACCAATTGCTGCCAAAGGAATTGCAGAGAAGATGATTAAACTTTCGGTGATGCTTCGGAAACTGAAAAAGAGTAAGAGAAAAATTAAAAGCAATGCAACCGGAACGGCAACAAGCAGGCGGTCTTTTGCTTCTTGTAAGTTTTGAAATGTTCCTCCATAGGTTATGAAATAACCTGACGGCAATTTTAATTCTGCATCTAACTTTTTCTGAGTTTCTTCTACTACACTTTGAATATCTCTGCCACGAACATTGGCTTCCACCACAATTCTTCGTTCAGCATCATCACGGGAAATTTGCGCTGGTGCTGATTGAAAGGAAATTTCTGCAATTTGACTTAACGGAATTTGTGTTCCGTTTGGCAATGGGACAAAAATGTTTTTAACTTTTTCTTCGTCTGCATCCCGATAGTTTGCAAGGCGAACAACAAGGTCAAACTTTTTTTCTCCTTCATACACAACACCTGCTTTGCCACCTGCCAATGCAGTATTGAGAATTGCATTTACATCTTCAATGTTCAAACCATACTGTGCAATTCTTGCACGATTATATTTTACTACCAATTGAGGCATACCTGTAACCTGTTCTACTTTTATATCGGTTAAACCATCAATGCCCGAAATAATTTTTGAAACTTCATTTCCTTTTTGAAAAAGCATATCTAAATCTTCACCGAAAATTTTTATTGCCACATCGGATTTTACTCCGGCAATCAATTCATTAAACCGCATTTGTATGGGCTGTTCAAAAGATAAATTCACTCCGGGGATTGCACTCATTTTTTCATTCATCTTCTCTGCTAACTCTTCTGATGAATGTGCAGAAGTCCATTCCTTTTTATCTTTTAACACAATAATTAAATCGGCTGATTCAATAGGCATGGGGTCCGTGGGAACTTCTGATGTTCCTATTTTGGAAACAACTTCAACAACTTCGGGAAAGTTTTTTAAAAGAATATTTTCAAGCTGTGTTCCTGTTTTAATAGTTTGAGAAAGATTGCTGCCTTGTCTGATTGTGTAGTTGGTTGCAAAATCCCCTTCGTCCATTTCGGGAATAAATTCTCCACCCAATGAATTGAAAAGAAAAATTGTTGCAATGAGAATTATTATGGATGCTGAAACAACTTTTATTCTGTGATTTAAAAGACGTTTCAATAATGGAGTGTAACGGTTGTTTGCCCAGCGGATAAATTTATCGCTCCAACTTTCTTTGTGAGTTATAGTTTTGTTCAAAAACAAACTGCTCATTAACGGAACATAAGTAAGTGAGAGTAGCAATGCTCCAACAATTGCGAATGAAACTGTTTGTGCCATTGGCAAAAACATTTTTCCTTCAATGCCAGTCAAAGCAAAAATCGGAACATACACGATTAGAATTATCACTTGTCCGAAAACTGCACTGCTCATAATTTTTGATGAACTGCCAATTACTTCGGTGTCCATTTGGTTTTGAGAAAGTGTGTTGTTCTTATAGTTTTTTGAGAAGATATGCAACATGCTTTCTACTACGATTACTGCACCGTCCACAATTAAACCGAAGTCCAAAGCTCCCATGCTCATTAGGTTTGCACTTACTCCAAAAATGTTCATCATCATTACTGCAAACAACATTGCCAACGGAATTACAGAGGCAACAATTAAACCTGCACGAAGATTTCCCAACAATAAAACCAAAACGAAAATTACAATGAGTGCGCCTTCAATTAAGTTGGTGCTGACTGTTCCGATAGTGCGTTCAATCAATTTTGTTCTGTCCACAAACACATCAAGCGTTAAACCTTCTGGAAGATTTTTCTCAATTGTTTTCATTTTCTCTTTTACATCGGCAATAACTTTTACAGAGTTTGCACCTTTCAACATCAGCACAACTCCGCCAACAGTTTCACCTTGTCCGTTTCGTGTCATTGCTCCGTAACGAGGTGCATAGCCGAATTGCACTGTGCCTATGTCGTGAACTTTTATCGGTATCCCGTTTGCATTTTTTACTACAATGTTTTCTATGTCTTGCAGGTTTTCTATCAAACCTTCGCCACGGATGAAATAAATATTTGGTCCTTTGTCAATGTAACTACCACCTGTGTTCTGATTATTTTTTGAGAGTGCATTGAAAACATCTGTCAAAGAAATATTCATGCTCACTAATTTTTCGGGAGCTACTGCAACTTCATATTGTTTTAAGTAGCCGCCAAAGCTGCTTACATCAACTATTCCAGCAACTCCTATTAATTGTCTGCGAACAATCCAATCTTGTATTGTCCGTAATTCCATTGCGGAATATTTTTTCTCAAAACCTTTTTTGGGTGCAATGGTGTATTGATAAATTTCTCCAAGTCCTGTTGTTGGTGGAATTATTTCGGGTGAACCGAATTGTTTTGGCAATTCTTCTTCGGCAATTTTTAATCGTTCTGAAACGGCTTGCCTGGCAATGTTTACAGGTATTTTGTCTTTGAAAACAATTGTGATTACTGACAAACCCGAACGGGATGTTGAACGAAGTTCAACTACATCAGGAATTGTTTTCATCTGCATTTCTATCGGGTATGTGATGAATTGCTCCACTTCTTGCGTAGCAAGATTAGGTGCATTGGTTATTACCTGCACCTGGTTGTTTGTTACATCGGGCAAGGCATCAATAGGAAGTTGTGTTGTGGAATAAATTCCGATTCCGACAAACACCAAAAGTAAAATTCCTGTGACGAGTTTTTTATTTACGGAAAACTGAATGATTTTTTCTATCATGAGAATGACTTAATTGAAATTGAAAAATTGAAAATGAATTGCAACCTATATGGAAGCAGTTAATCAAACATCAGCACAGGAGTTTTTCGCGTGCATATTTTAATCAACTAAAAGTAAATTTCAATTAAGCCAACTTTGGCGGTTGCCAAATGGCATGATAGGTTGAAGAAAAGAAAGATTGATAAAAGGAGTTGAACACTCTTATAAAAAAAATATTATCGGGATCAAAACCTGCAATGTGCTGAACAACTATATGAGTGGCGCAACAAGAGCAAATACAAAAAGGTGAACAGGTGCCATTATCTTCTTCGTGATGATTTTGTGCCTGTTCAATTGTTAAAGATGCAGGTTCAATGCTGGCGTTGCAATTGTCGTGACATGGCATAACAAGCAATACAAGCAAATAGAGTGCAAAGAATGTGGCGAGAATTTGTTTTGTTTTTTTCACTGGGGTCAAATATAGTTATTCTTTTAATTGAGCCTCATTCCCAAAGCAATTCCCGTTAGTGACATGATGTTGCAAAAGAAACCTAAGAGATTTAGAAGTATAAAAGCCGATGCAACTTGATTAATGTTTTTTCAATTTTCTTTTTTTCCTGAATTCATAAATGATAAGACAAACAGCAAATACTCCTATCGGATACAGCCAGTCAACAGGAAGTAAACCTGATGTGTGAAAATAATAGTTTAGTGTTGGCACATATACAAGTAGCAAAACACATGAAATAGAAAACGCAAATGCCATTAAAAGTTTTTTATTGGAGAATAAATATTTCCCTAATGCATTTCCGTAAGTGCGCCTTGACAAAAGATTAGCATACTGACTAAAAATGATGGAAATAAAAGTAACGGTGATTGCTTTTTCATAATGATCGGACTGATGATGATTATTAAAGAATGCTGCGAGGAAAGCACAGTAAGAAGTAAGTCCCATGACAACACCTGAAAAAACAATTCCTTTCATTGAATCTTTAGTCAGAATTTTATCACCGGGATTTCGTGGCGGCATTTCCATCATAGATTTTTCAGGCGGGTCGTAAGTGAGCATAATGAGCGGAAACATTTCGCCAATCATATCTATTAATAAAATCTGCATGGCTAAAATGGGAGTTGCAAGTCCTGCAAAAGCACCTGCAAATCCAAACAGAACACAAGTGAGTTCTGCAATATTGGAAGAGAGATTTGTCTTAATTGTCTTTTCTAAGTTTCTGAAAATAGTTCTCCCTTCTTTTACTGCAAGAACGATAGTTGAAAAATTATCATCCAGCAAAATCATGTTCGCAGCTTCCTGTGCAACCTTTGAACCATTCAATCCCATTGCAACACCAATGTCAGCTTTCTTCAAACTCAATGTATCGTTTACACCATCACCTGTAACCGCAACAATTTCTCCCTGCTTCTTCAGTAAATCAACAATGCGGAATTTATCATCGGGTGCAACTCTTGAAAATATTACAGCACGTTTATTAAATACTGCACACACTTGCTCATCACTCATATCTTTTAATGCACTGCCGTTTATCACCTGCGGAAATTCATTGTTTTCATTCATCAAACCAATCTTGTTAGCAATCGCTTTTGCGGTAACTTCGTTATCGCCTGTTATCATAAACACTTTTATGTGTGCTTTGAAAACGGTTTCAATTGCATGATGCACTTCTTCATGTGGCGGGTCAAACATGGAAACAAAACCTGCGAATGTTAAACCTGATTCAGCATCGTCAATAGTGTAATCATTTTTAGTTTCAAGGTCTTTATATGCAATGGCGATATTGCGCAAAGCGTTTTCGGCAAATGGAGCTGATGCAGAAATAATTTGCTGCCTTTGTTCTGCGGTTAATTCTTTTGTTGCTCCGTTCAAAATAATTTTTGATGATGCTTCCAGCACCGATTCGAGCGAACCTTTTACAAAGGAGATGACTTTGTCATTATGTGTCCGGATGATAGCAGCTTTTCTGTGAACCGAATCAAAGCCATAAGATTTTACCAAAGGATAATCTTTTTCAATTTCTTCTAAAGTAAATCCTGCCTTGATAACAAGTGTGGCAAATGAAGCTTCAGTAGGGTCGCCAATGCAATACCATGTTGGATGATATTTATCGGGAGGATTAATTCTCCCGGTTGATGAAAGAAATCCCGAAAGGAAAAATACCTTCATATCTCCCAGCGATTCCTTGTTCAATGACTTGCCCTGCTCATTTAAAATTTCTCCTTTCGGTTCATAGCCTAAGCCTGAAACTGTAAATGAACTGCCGTTGAAATAACATCCTGTAATAGTCATTTCATTTTTTGTAATGGTTCCGGTTTTGTCGGTTGCAATTACAGTTGCAGACCCAAGCGTTTGTGCTGCCGACATTTTTTTTACAATAGCATTTTTCTTTGCTAATCTTCCCACTGCCAAAGCCAAAGCAACAGAAATTTGTGCAGGCAAACCTTCTGGAACCATTGCAGCGGCAACACTTACGGCAAAAACAAGTGCAACCGCAATTGTATCATTCAGCAACAACCGCGTTCCGAAAAGGCAGGCACCGATAATTAAAGTAGCATAAGTTAATTTTTTGGCCACATCGGCAACTTCAGTTTGGACAGGTGCATCGGTGGCTTTTATTTTTTCTGAAGTAGAACTTATCTTGCCAATCTCGGTTTGCATTCCTGTTGCATAAACAATTCCTTTTGCATCACCTCGGGCAACAGTAGTTCCCATAAAAACGCAATTGACAATTTGGGCAATTGGCAATTGCTCTTTGTCAATTGCCAATTGACCTTTGTCTGAAGGCAATGATTCACCGGTAAGAATAAATTCATTTGTAGAAAAACTATTTGATTCTATCAAACGAATATCAGCAGGCACACCGGCACCTTCATACAATAAAACAATATCACCCGGCACCAGGTCTTCAACAAAAATTTCAACTGTTTTTCCTGCTCTTATAACTGTGCATTTATCAACAACTAACTTTTTTAATGATGCGAGAATGTTTTCAGATTTCCATTCCTGGTAAAAACCAATCAAAGCATTTGTAATAACGATTACTAAAAGGATGGAACCGTCACGCGGCTGTCCTAAATAATAGGAGGCCACTGACGCAACTACTAAAATAATAATAAGCGGACTGG
>JBDTRM010000030.1:0-60629 GCA_039931675.1 Bacteroidia bacterium
TAGATTTTATTGTTGGCATTTGCAGCGCCTGCCTTCTTAAATGCATTCATCATCCATTCTCTTCGGCTTTCCTGAACATTATTTTTTATTGCTTTTGTTATTTAGTCCCGATAGCTATCGGGAGAGGTAAATTTTTTAAAATCCCGCATGATTGCTTCAAGCTTATCTTCGCCATTTCGACTGATTATCAAATGAAAATGACTTGGCATCAAAACCCATGCATGTACAACTAATCCCTTATGCTGAATGCAATGAATTAAACTTTCAGTAAAAATTTCCTTATAAATTCTTCTTACAAACACATCCATCCAAAATACCACAACTGTTGAAACAAAAAATATTCCGTCAGGATTATAGAATTTATATGTGCAACTCATAGAACAAAGGTATATTTTCAAATGAATTAGAGGGTGGGCCTTGTCGTGTCACCAGTCGGGCAGCAGCACGAAGGCATTGGAAGACTGGCGACAGGGAGGGGAGGATAAAGGACACTATCCCAAAGCGGGGGAACCATGATGATTCGGCTTCGCTCACCACAAGTTTTTTGGATTAAAGGATTACAGGATTTTAATTCTTTATAAACTTTTTACTTTGTATCTCTTTATCTGTAGTTAGGTTTATAATGTACATGCCACTACTAAACCCGTTGCAATCTAAATCTTTTGTAAAGTAAGGCGGGCGCAGCCTGCCTTTTTCTTTAAAAATTAAGCGACCTGTTACATCAATAACTGTAAGTGTATAGGTACTACCTTTTAATTGCTGTCCGTTTACAAATAATTTTTGCCATGCACTAACGTAACTAACAAACAACTCTCCTGTATGCGTTGCTTGCAGGTTTTCAACTCCTGTCCATTGTATCGTATCACATATACTCCCGCTATCCCTTGGCATGTCATAATCAGGGTTATTAGGCAAACCCCAATAAGTACGTTTACCTCCAAGATAAAAACTGTATGGCTGAAAGTTACATGCTGCTCCTGGACTGTCAGGTTGATTAATAACCGACAGGTTCATATTATACACATTGTACAGGCTATCTGCATAAGGGTACATGGGAGCAGTTAAAGGTACGTAAGCACACGATAAATAAATTTTATTGTCAGGTGCAAGACGCATATAACCTGCTGCATTTATGGGTGATGTTTGTTTCCAGATAGTATCTTCTGTCGCTGCAATATTCGCAGCAGTTAAATCATATTGTAATATGACAGACGAATCATTATTATATGATACATACAAAACATCACCGTCAGGTGAAATTGCACTGCCAAGATAGTTTATATAACTCCCGCCAATAATTCGTTCGGGTAAAATATTAATGGCATTTGAAATTATACCCGTGCAACGGTCAAAATCATACTTTTCAATCATACCCTGGTAATTAGTAAAAACAAACATATTCCCTTCCTTATTGAAACAGATGTTAGCGAGATTAGTAGAGTTTGGTGTACCTATACTTTGTGAGTTAAAATTAATAATTCCAGAAGGAGTAATTAAATACTCATAATAATCATTATTTGCTCCTCCAGTAGGAACATTAGATTTACGAAATATCAGCCACCAGTCTCTACCATTCCCATGCTTTATAGCAGCCAAGCAATCAACAATTGGAAAGCTCTGCAACTGCACATTTTTTTGAACCACTGCGCCAAGACCACCACCCAAACTCAAATCAACAACTGAATAATACAAACCATAAATGCTGGTCACCCCTGCTGTAAATACATAATAAAGATTGCTATCTGCAGGATTGGGAATGATTACTATTTCATTGTACCATCCTCTGCCAATAAGAGTATCACCATTCTGCATCAATTGATGATAACTGTTGTAAACTGCTCCAAGTTTTATAACTCCTGTTGACCACAAAGGTTTATAACTTGTACTAGAGTAAAATTGCAAACTTCCATTTTTATCAGCTATGGAACTGCAACTTCCGCGGGCATCCATTCCAGACTGAAATGAACTCGGGTTCGACAAATTACCAAAATCAATACCTGCACTATCTCCAAAGCACCAGATGTTATTTCTTTTTTGCGAATATGCATTATCAAAGCGGCAAAAAAGAACTGCTGCAATAGCAAAAACTCTTATTGATATTCCAGCAATTGCTTTCATTTCAAAACAGAAAATTTAATTTGATAATGATTACCAAAGTTAGTTGAAATATTCAACCTGTAAATTCCATTAGACAAATGCTCAATCAACAGACTTGAATTGTCAATGACTCTATTTTTACTAATTACAATTTTGCACTGCATATCATAAATTTGAATTGATGCAATTTCATCACCCAAGCCTGTTATGTACAATTGTTTATCTGCAGGATTTGGGTAAATAACAATTTCATTGGCGCTGCTTTTCTCTTGTTTTATAGGTGTGTGTGCCATTCCCTTTACTCCCGTGTAATCTCTTGCACTGCTATATAAATATTCTTCGGGCTTGTCTGTAAAGCCTGCTTCAACAGGGTTGTTATGGGTATAGTTCAATCGTTCATCCATCATTTTGTTTGTAGTCAATTCAATGGGGTGATTGTCTTGCTGCCAAAATTGATAGATTTTATTGTTGGCATTTGCAGCGCCTGCCTTCTTAAATGCATTCATCATCCGTTCTCTGCGGCTTTCCTGAACATTATAATTTAGTCCCGATAGCTATCGGGAGAGGTAAATTTTTTAAAATCCCGCATGATTGCTTCAAGCTTATCTTCGCCATTTCGACTGATTATCAAATGAAAATGACTTGGCATCAAAACCCATGCATGTACAACTAATCCCTTATGCTGAATGCAATGAATTAAACTTTCAGTAAAAATTTCCTTATAAATTCTTCTTACAAACACATCCATCCAAAATACCACAGCTGTTGAAACAAAAAATATTCCGTCAGGATTATAGAATTTGTACGCGCTGCTCATAAGACAAAGATATATTTTCAAATGAATTAGCGGGTGGGCTTTGTCGCGTCACCAGTCGGGCAGCAGCACTTATGCTTTGGAAGACTGGCGACAGTGGGGGGATTTTTCTTCTTTGAAAAAGTTTTTTCTTCTTTGAAAAAGTTTTTTCTTCTTTGAAATGCTCTTATCTTCTTTGAAATCCTCTTATCTTGTTTGAAATCCTCTTATCTTCTTTGAAATCCTCTTATCTTGTTTGAAAAGCTCTTATCCTCTTTGAAATGCTCTTATCTTCTTTGAAAAAAGTTTTATCAATTGAAAAAGTTTAAATCTTCTTGAAAAAAAGGCTTAACATTTTGTTTTAAATTAAAGTTGACGGAGATTTAATTAAGTTTGGTTCAAACTTATAACATGTTGTTTGGAGTGACTCAGACTTGCAAACCACAAGCCGGAGGAATTGCGGTAGCGTTACCAAACACTTTGACAGAGGGGAGGCTTAA
This sequence comes from Bacteroidia bacterium, assembly GCA_039931675.1. Classification (GTDB taxonomy): domain Bacteria; phylum Bacteroidota; class Bacteroidia; order AKYH767-A; family OLB10; genus JAEUTH01. The sequence goes on from JBDTRM010000030.1 coordinate 3,391, forward strand.
TCTGTTCAACAAAAAAATCCCCCTTCAGTAATTAACTTTGATGAGGGATTTTAAATATCCACAACAAAAACTATTTTCCTTTTTGAGCTTCGGCTAAGAGTTTCTCATTTAACTTAACGTAATCTTCGTTCTTATCTTCTTTAGCGAGCGCCATTGATTGCTGTGCTGAAGCGGTGGCGCCTTTATAATCTTTCATTTTCATTTGAATCTTCGCCTTTAAGTGTGCCATCCAATATGCTTTTGGATTATTTTCAAATGCTTTGTTTGCCCAAATTAGCGCCTGGTTCAGATCCTTGTCATTATCATAATAATAAGTTGCAGCCTGGTAATACGGGCGGCTGTCTGTTGCCAAAGATGTTTCAATGCTTTTCATTATCTTAGGATCAATGTCAGATGTAACACTGAATGTTACACGAGTCATATCCCAGCATAACTCAATATTAGCAGTTGAAGGTTTGACATCAGTTACGTTTATGGTAAAGGTTTCCACCTTATTGCCTAATACAGTTGGAGTAGCTTTGAAACGCAGCACTTCATTCTCAGGTTTGTAATCAGCTACATCACCGCCAAGGGTTACATCTTTATATAGCATCAAATCCCAACTATCTTTATTCGGAATGGTATAAAGTGCATAAGTGCCTGCTTTAACTGCATTGCCCTGAACTGCTACATCCTCACCGAAAGTTATTTTTGTTGACTGATTAGCACCCGTGCGCCATATCTTACCGTAAGGCACAAGGTCACCGAAAATCACACGCCCTTTAACACCGGGTCGCGAATATTCGATAGTAATATCAGACAATGCGAAATTTTGTTTAAGTGTTTGTGTGGGGCTTGGTGCAGGCACTTTTAATTGCTGTGCGATGGAGGTTAAACTTAATGTACTGAACAGAGCAAATGATGCCAGTGTTATAATTTGATTTTTTCTCATAAGGATTGTTTTTAAAATATGTGACGTTTTTATTTTTGCGAGGACAAACTTATAAATTTATAGGAAGATGGAAGTCGGAGGTCGGAGGTTGTGTGATTTGGAAATGTAAAATTCATTTAGCGATTACACTATATCATTAAACAAAAATACTTTCTGCATAAATTATTGGTGCAATAAACAATTCTCACATACAAAAATTGTAATCAATGTTAAAAGTTTCTGAATCTTGTAACTAATAATTACAACAGTGCGTCTGATGGTAAAATAAATCTTTTTGCTATGAAGAAATTTTTACTGTCAGTGCTTACTCTGTTGCTAACATCTCAGCTATACTCCCAAACAAAACAGGGAAACATTTCGGGAAGTGTAATTGATGCTGAACATAAACCCGTTCCGTTTGCCAATGCTATTCTGCAACGCGGCAGCGATAGTGTACTTGTTAAAGCAGCACTTACCGATGAAAGCGGGAAGTTTGCTTTTGAAAACATCGAACAGGGATCATACATTTTGCTCATCACTCAACTTGGATATAAAAATGTTGCAACTGATGTTGCCAATAAAAATGGCGACTTATCGGTGCCGGCAATAACGCTTGATGGCGGTGTTGTAAATATGAAGGAAGCAAACGTTCAGGCAATAAGACCGTTTATTGAACATCGCGTTGATCGTACTGTGTTGAATGTAGAGAATTCAATTGTGAATACGGGTTCAAATGTGCTTGAAATATTAAAGCGTTCGCCTGGTGTTACAGTTGACAATAATGATAATGTAAGCCTTAAAGGAAAACAGGGTGTACTGATCATGATAGACGGAAAACCAACTTACCTGAATTCCGCTGACCTTGCCACGATGTTAAAGAACATGCATTCGGACGAATTGTCACAAATAGAAATCATTACCAATCCATCAGCAAAGTATGATGCAGCAGGTACATCAGGAATCATCAATATCAAGCTTCGCAAAAAACAAAATCTTGGTTTTAATGGTTCATTGCAAGGCAGCTATGGCCAGGGCGTTTATCCTGATTTTGGTGCGGGCATCAATCTTAATTACCGCACTGAAAAATTCAATACGTTCGGAAGTTATAATTACGGACAGAATTACTATTATGAAGACATTCACTTAGTACGCAGGTTTAACGAAACTGATTACACTTCGGTATTTGATCAAAACACTTTTGATAAGGCAAAATCAGAAAACAATAATGCCAAAGCAGGAATTGATTATTTCATCAATTCAAAAAATACGATAGGATTTTTAGTAAAAGGAAATTTTAATAACACCAATGATAAAACTACCAGCACTACTGAAATTACAAACGAAACAGAGCAGGTTGATTCAGGATATACAACAATCAATAAAAATAACAGTACGTGGAATAACTATACCATCAATCTTAATCACCAGTTTAAAATAGACACATTGGGAAGCGAACTTACTACTGATATTGACTTTGCCAACTACGACAACAGTTCAGATTTTAACTTTGAAACCAATCACTTCTCTCCTATCCCTTCTTATATACCTTACACAGCTTTGGAGAAAAATAACCAGCTTGCCGATATTACAATAAAAGCAGCTAAGGTTGATTATACGCATCCGCTTAAAAAGAATATGAAATTAGAATCGGGTGTAAAGAGCAGTTATGTGGTAACTGATAATGATGTAAAATATTACAACATAATTGATTCGGCTGATGTAATAGATACAGGTAAAACAAATCATTTCAATTATAAAGAAAACATTAATGCGGCATATATAAACTGGTCGGGCGAATTCAAGAAGTTTGGTGTGCAGGCAGGGCTACGGGCCGAGCAAACAGTTGCCAAAGGCGAACAACTTACTACAACAGAAAATTTTAAGCATGAATATATCCAACTCTTCCCAAGCGTTTTCCTGAGCTATAAACTAAATGATAAAAACAGCTTTGGCATAAATTACAGCAGGCGCATTGATCGCCCTGCCTATCAGAAATTAAATCCTTTCAGGTATTATTTAGATCCGAATACTTATATGCAGGGCAATCCAAACCTGCAACCTCAGCTTACCAATTCATTTGAAGTATCACATACATTTATGGATATTATTACCACAACAATTAATTACAGCCATACAACAGATGCCATGACAGAAATTACCAAGCAGATAGATTCCACGCGCACCACTTATGTAACCACTGAAAATTTTGATGCTCATGATAATTACGGTGTATCAGTAAGTATTCCGTTCGAGATTGCCAAATGGTGGCAAACCAGCAATAACGTCAATGTATTTAACAACAGGTTTACAGGAGTGGTTAGCGGTGGCGAAGTGGACAAGAATTTAACAAGTTATATGCTTAACACCGATAACTCATTTATGCTGCCGCATGGATGGTCGGTTGAAGTATCGGCCTATTATAATTCAAAAATGGTTTGGGCTACATTCTTAATTGATCCTCAATATTCTGTTGCATGTGGATTTGCAAAATCATTCATGCAGCAAAGATTAAAACTCAGGGTTAACATCAACGATATTTTCAAAACGGAAAAAACTCATGCTGCAGTAAAGTATAATAATGTTGATTTTGATTTCTACCAGCAGCAGGATACGCAGTTTGTACGCTTTAACCTCACTTACAGTTTTGGCAAGCGCACTGTAGAACAAGCCCGCAGGCGGCACCTTGGTGCTGAAGAAGAACAAAACAGGGTGAATACGGGTAAGTAAACTTACTCGATTTAACCCTCCGAGGTTGAAAAAAACCTCGGAGGGTTATTACCAAATTACCTTATTTCCCAATTTCCAAATTATCCTCACTTCCCTTCAAGATTTTTAATAACTCCGGTAATGCGCGATTTCTGTGCTTCGGGAGCTTTTGCCAATGCGATTTTATAATTTGCAATTGCATCCTTTTTGTTTCCGTCAAGATCATAAGCCTCGGCCAAGCTATCATATACATTCCATGATGCTGGATAGCGTTTTACATTGGTCTGTAAAATTGCTATTGCATCTTTCACCTTTTTCTGATTAATAAGATCATAACCATATTGATTAAGCTGCGCTTCATCAGCCATTGTTAATGCCTTTTTTGATAAAGAATCTGCTCTTTCAGTTTCACCTTTAAGCGCCAGCAATTTTGATTTCACCATCAGGTTACTGAAATTTTCCTGCACTCCGATAGATTGATCAGCCAATGCCATTGCATCATCAAGATGAATATTATTATTAAGACAATAGCGTGCTGCTTGCAAAGGCGCCTGCCATGAAAAACCATTCACTCCTCTCAGTTCGTTTTTCATACTGTTATACACTACTTCTTTCAAATCAGTTTCAATTTTAAAAGGCACTTTTAATTTTTCCCATCTCAATGTTGCAATTGCAGAACCCGGTTGCAGATCTGCAAACTGGTAATTCAGCCATTCCTGGTTATCAGTAACTGAAACAGGCTTTACATCAACGCGCAAGGCATCTTCATTTTTATCATAAAAAAATGATCCCCATGAAGTTGAGTTTTTTGAAAATATAATGGTCCAGTCAGTTGCTGAAGGTATCATGTGAAGTCCGTAAGTTCCAGCCGAAAGTTGTTTTCCTTCAACCCTAACGTTAGTTGTAAACGTTATGGTTGTATTTTCATTGGCACCGGCACGCCACACTTCATTGTAAGGCACAAGAGCACCCCATACAGTTCTCCCCTTCACCAGCGGGCTGTGATACGTAATGGTTATATCAGTTAAACCAATGCGTTGCATTACCATAGCTTTTTGACTTGCTTCGGGCGTAGTTAAATTCTGAGCATAAGCATCATGCGAAAGCATGAATAATAAAATTGTAAAAAGAGAAAGAGGAAATTGGATGTTGTGTTTGATACTGTGCTTCATAGCTTTTGGGATTTAATGTTTTTAAAGTGTCGAAATTAGTAACACTTATTATATCCTGTTAGGTTGATGTTGTGCTTTTTAATGTGCAGTCGTAGAAATGCGTTAAAATTGCGCTAAAGTAAAACGCCACACAATCGCGCTCTATGGTATAAAAAAGCAAAACCTCCGATTAAAAAATTCGGAGGCTTTGAAATAACGAAAGAACTACTGTACCACAATTTTTCTTGTAATAGTTTCTTTTGAATTTTTAAGATTTACAAAATAAATACCTGGTGGCTGATTGATACTTACTTGTGTTTCACTGCTACTGATCATTCGCTCTTCAACCACTTCTCCTACCATGTTGGTGAGTGTAAAATTCATTGGCTGCGGCAAGTTCTGATCAAAAACAATTTTTATAAAGTTGCTGGCAGGGTTCGGGTAAACGTTGTAAGAAGCCGTTTTAATATTCTGGCCAAAACGTGGTGTAACTGTAATATTTAAACCTTTAATGGAAGCCGTTTGTGACCATCGGTTACTGATGTTTTCGCGCACACGAAGAAACAATGTATCGTTCGCATTAAACTGCAACTGATTATAAGGAATATAAAATGTTGCCGAATCGTTAGCAAAAGGGGGAGCTATTGAAATGGTTTTTGAATGACAACTTCCTAAACCTGCATCACCCTCGCCAACAAAGAAATATTCCACTTTTACAACTGAAGTTGAATCTTCATTCTTAATCAGTTCAAACCTGCTTCGGAATGTTTCGCTCCAGCGGCCTAGATTATCTTTAACCCTTCCGTATATGGTATGATAGCCGATTGACTTACCTGTAAATTCAGATGCAGGAATAGTGAACTGTTTCGTAATGCTTGAGTCGGGTGATGGAATAGTAATTTTTTTTCCTTTACCGAATTTAGGATCAGTGTCAATAAAATATTCAGCGGCTACTATTGTATCAGTGTATATTTCATCTGTAGGAACTATCTCAATGCTTATACGTGAAGTTTGTCCCCATTTATTATTGCTGTCTTTGGTGCGGATATATAAATGATGGTACCCCTTAGATAAACCTGAAGTTGATAATGCGGGTAACTGCCAGGTGCTATCGGCTGCATGGGTTAAATTAACCGATGTGCCTTTTCCATATCCTGCATCATTATCGAAAGAGTACTCTGCCTTTATAACCGTTTGCGAATAAGCAAACATAGTTGACATTAATAGACAAAGGACTGCTCCAAGGTTACTACACAGGAATTTTGTTTTGCTGTTATGATTATAATTTTTCATCTCTTTATTTTTTAAACTGTAAGTGATGAAAATTATTTAATAGTGCGTGCTTTAATAGTTACAGGCAACCCGGTAGCTTGTGTGGCAATGCCTGTAGTAGTTATATCATAAACAACAGGAATGGCAGCATTGCCCGACAATGCGTAACGGCTGGTTACTGATGCACCACCGTAAGCGCCACGCGGAGCACCATCAGAGCCATTGTAGTTATAAGCAGAGGCAGCCTTTAAACGGTAATTACCATCTGTTGACGAAGTAGCTGCAACAAAAAGGTTGGCCATATTGTTCACGTACTTATTATTATAAGCAACTGCCGTATCTAATTGAGTTGGTGCTGCAATGGAGTTATACGTAACTTTTGAGGAAGGCGTTCCGCTGTTTATATTTACTGTAAGTGCCGCATTTTTTATAATGTTATTTTTAAAACTATTGCAAATCATTTGAACTGATGGACCGCCTGTAATAGGCGGACAGTCAAATACATTATTGTTACAGGTTTCGATACCATAAACAGTAGTTGAATATTGTACAAGGAGTGGCCGTTTAAAAATATTATTGCGAACTACAAAACCTGCACCCGGCCCGCCCTGGTAACTGAAAACTATTGCCGAAGTGGTAAGGGTTGTGTTATCAAAAAAATTCTCGTTGATAGTAATATCAAGAACATTTAGAGCTATAGATATGGCGGCATTCTGAGGTATGTAGCATCGCTTAATCGTAATGTTATTTGTATTAACCTGGATACCCTGATAAGAAGAAATAGACACACCGATTATTTGCGAGCCTGATGATCCGGCATTGAAATTTATATTATTAAGTCTTGACTCAAGCAAATCATTTGAAGTATTTGCATTGAGTGATAAAAAATAACCGGTACCAATAATTACAAATGGTTTGGTAAGCGCCACCCCTGCAAAACTATTTAAGGTAGGACAACCTTCAAGATAGAGCGTATCATTATTCTGAACAAGAGTGCTGCTTTGCGCATTGGCAAGGTTATTAAAAACAGGATTTAATGATGTGCCTCCAAAGTTATCGCCCCATATAGAACCAGCGAAGTTGTAATTTGAAAGATAATTGATACGCCATGACCGGGCGTTTGCATTTTGAATGTTGATAGTTAATGCAATCAATATTGCAAGGGTTGTGAACAGTGTGATCTTTTTCATTTTGTTTTGATTTTAATTGTTTGATTAATAAATAGTGATAGACATCTGAATTATGAAACAAATATATCAGTACAGCCCATTTGAACCAACCTACGTTTATTAATTGACAGGTGCCATTTATTTTTTGCACAGGTTTGGTTTATTATCTGAGTTGTAAAAGCTCCAGAATTTTTTGACAGATTGCTAATCTGCCCAACATTATCCATCTTCAAATCTTTTCCTGCCATCTTCAAATCCAACATTTCTATAATCAAGTTATAAGTTGATTGAGGGCTTTACATCATAGCATATTTACATCATAAAACCCATAATGCTATGAAAAATCTCTACACACTTATCAGCTTCTGCATCATCTCCTTCTTAAATTTAAATACCACTTTCGGACAAGACGGAACTTTGGATTTGTTCCCCAATATACAAGCGGGCGCTGATGCACGAGTGAATCCCTTGGCAATTCAACCTAACGGAAAAATTGTAATCGGTGGAGGTTTTAATGGAACGTTTACATATTCAAAAACTGTTGCTATAAGTGTTGAAAAGTAAAATAATTTCACAGTGTATCCAACATCAGCAAGCGAACAAATTTACATCAGCGGAATAACAAGCAGTACTCTATATGTTACAATTATGCATGCAAGAGGAAAAGTGATAATTTGACAGGGTCCGAAATTGCAAACATTTTTTTAATCCTGCATTATTTGCCCGGCAGCTTTGGTGGCGGTGTTTGAGGTGGTGGATTTCCGTTTGGATTAACATGTGGTACTGGCACATTCGGTTTCGGACCTTTTACATGATTTGTTTTTGGTGGCGGTGGATTAGGATTTGAATTAGTAGTATGTTTTGTTGAAGTACCGTTACTTGTTGTTTTAGGTTTTTTTGTATGTGGTTTTCTATCGCATAAGCCAAATGTAAATCCTGCTGTGCATAGTAGCATATCTGTTGGCGACTTTAACGGAACTGCCGAAGAGTTAAGTGCAACTGTAGAAGGATCTACATTATTTGCATCCCAGTCGCTTTCTGTTCCGCTATAACTTACTGTCCAGTTTTGAATCTGACTTTTAGAATAATATTTCGCTTCGCCTCCCATTAGATAAGCAACACCAACATTAATTCCCCAACATCCTAATCTGAAAATAAAGCCGCCCTCACCACCAACACTATACGTAAAACTATTAAGTTGAGTTGACGAATTTATCTGGTTACTGCTTTGATCATAAGTAAACATCCTGTTATATGTTTCATCATAAACATTGGTGCGCGTATAAAAATTATTAAAGCCAACACGAGCCTCTGCATAAGGTTGAATTTTTTTACCTGGATATTTAAAACGTAAAGAAACATGACCGTTAAAAAAATTGTTATTGGTTGTTACCCTGAAATCAATCGGAATTCTGTCAATTAATGTTGATCCCAAATACACATCAAGGTCCTGGTGAACATTTTGAGTTTTTGAACCAAACACACCAAAACCCAGGCCCCCGCCAATAAACAATAATGATTGTTTTTTAAGCGGAAAGTAAACGGCAAATTTTACACCCCCGCTTACATCTTTCAGATTATCATAAAACTCATTTATCGGAACACCTATTTCGCACGAAACATTACCGTGTGTTTGGGAAAAAGATTTTTGTATGATGAATAAAAAAACAACCAGCGAAGTGAAGTAAATTTTTTTCATGATGAAATTAATTTGATGCCAAGTTAATAAACATCAAACAATGAGAAAATTTCAAAATGAAAAATGGGTGAGGCAAAAATTTATATAATGGAAATTATTCAACCCCGCATTCCCTATTCAGTACTTCGATAGTTTTATCATAAAAGCCATGCGCATCCTCTATGGTTTCTCCTATGCATACCATGCCAAGTTTACCGTGCTGTGAAAGTGCGCCTATCATGTGAAACATTACACCCGACTGTTTTACCCCATCGTATAATATATGGTTACACATGGCAATGTCTATCAGGTCATGCGGGGTAAGTCCTTTATATTTTTCATTCACCACGTTATCAGATGCAAAATAGGTTCGTACCTGGCCATTGGCAGTCCTATAGATTCCGTCTTGCCAATCATAAATTCCGTTAGTAAGAAATTGCAGCATGATAAACGGATGAGTTGTTCCGCCCTTACGAAGGTTAATTTCAATTGCATAATGTTCCCAACCTGCTGGAGTTTTTACAGACATAAAGTCAACAGCAAAACGACCAAGCACACCAAGGCTTTGCAATTCTTCAGCGATTTTCTTTCCTATATCTCCTATTTCAATGCTGTATTCTTTATTTGCCGGAAAAGTTGCACCTAAGTAAATCTGGCCGCTTTCGCCACCGAGCAGCTGGTCGTGTGTGGAAAGAATATCAGGCGGGCCGAGCGGATTAATGCGGCATTGCACAGATGGTGATTCATTATTGTTGCCGGCCACAAACTCTTCAACAATGCCACTCATACTGCAAAACTTCTCCATGTAATTTTCATAACTTACCTTATTTGCAACCACTTTAAGTTGTTGCTTCAGGTTTTGAGAAATACTTTCAGTTAAGTTTTTATCTGTAGCTTTCAATTCCCTAAAATAAAAAATTGCATTGCCTTCACCCGAAAAACCATCGTTCATTTTTACAACCGCTTTTTCGAGGGAAGGATTATTTATTTTCAGCTGAGCAAGAGCGTTGGCAATTTCTTTTTCATTCTTTAAATTTTCAAAACCCGCAGGTAATCTTATACCAAGTTTTTTAAAAATCTCCCGGCTTCCTGATTTAGTGCCGAGGTACCACAAATCAGGATTACAACCAAATATCGGAATGTCCAAAGCAAGTGCGAGTTGCTTTTCATAATCTGTTACATTAAAGGTAGCAATGTGTGCTAATTCAGTAAACTTAATCTCGTCTTTAATCCGCTTGATTAAACGCGGTCTCTCCAAAATTTTCTGGGTAAGTGATTTATCAGATGCATCATAACAGCTAAAAAGTATAAGTCGTTGACTTGCATGATATCCTGTTATACCCGGTAACAGGTGGAGGTAATAATCTATAATGCTGTTATCAATGGGTACGCTTGTAACATAAATAACGCGCGTTCGTGGCATTCGCAGCAGTAATAACATGCACAACATACGCTCTTCATAATGTACAGCACCTTTAATGGTTTTTAGCACTTCCCTGTCAAGGGTAAGACTGGGGACTATGATCACTGTTTTTTCAGCAAGGTCATCTAAAAAAATCTCATAGTATTTATCGGTGAAACGATGCTGCAACTTATTAAATGCTGCATCATCAACTTCTGCTTTTGATTTTACTGATTGGGTAATAGTATCTGTGCTCATTGTAATTTATTTTGGTGGAAATAAAATATTAATTAATGACAAGTAATTAAGACAAAGAACAAAAACAGTTGTTGAATTAAAAAATTTTTTTCCAGAGAGATGATTATTATCATGTGCTCCGACTTTGAGTGGTGACCGGAATACTTTGGTATTTTTTTCTTTTAATAACTCTTGCCACTTAACCAACTGCTTTCCATCAGGCTTTCAACTCACTTCCGAAAGTTCCAGCCACTTCTCAGTTTTTTCGTCAATTGCTTTTGAAATTTCAGCAAATTGTTTTGAAAACAAAAGCAATTCAGCATGAGGCAAATCACCACCGTTTAACTTTTCCATTAAATGAGTTTTGGTTGCCTCCAATTTCTCCAGCTCTTTTTCAATCTCTTTTAGTTCATGTTTTTGCTTGAATGATAATGTTTTTGGCTTTTGATTTTTATTCGCATCATTATCCACAGCTTTTTCTTTTACTTCAACTTTTGCAGGTTTGATATTTTCTTTTTCACTTCTTTCTTTTTCTTCTTCAAGCAATAAGCGATACTCCGTATAGTTACCATGTATATCACGTATCTTTCCGTTGCCGGTAAAAACGAAAACGTGATCAACAAGCCGATCCATAAAATAACGATCGTGTGTTACCATGATAAGACAACCGCTGTATGCTTCCAGAAATTCTTCCAACAGGTTTAGCGTAACGATATCAAGATCGTTGGTAGGCTCATCAAGGATTAAAAAATTAGGATTGGAAAGTATTATCGTAAGTAAATGTAATCTGCGTTTTTCGCCACCACTAAGTTTACTGACGTAGGTATGTTGTTTCTGATAATCAAATTTAAAATGTTGAAGAAATTGCGCTACTGTAAGATAACTTCCACCACCGGTATCAACATAATCGCAAATATCGCGAGCAACTTCTATCACCCGTTTATCTTCTTTAATTATTAATCCATCCTGGGAATAATAACCAAACACAATTGTATCACCGGCTTTAATACGTCCTTTATCAGGTTTCAACTCCTGCATGATCATTTTAAGCAGCGTTGATTTCCCCGAACCGTTAGGTCCGAGAATACCCACCTTCTCCCCTTTCTTAAAAATGTGCGAAAAATCTTTCAGCAAAACTTTATCGCCAAACTGCTTGCATACATTTTCAAGTTCAAGAATTTTACTACCCATGCGGCTCATCTGCATGGTAATGTTCATGCGTTTATTGTCAACGGTAGCATTGGCTTTATCTTCAGTATCATAAAATGAATCTATTCGCGCTTTTTGTTTAGTAGTTCGTGCTTTAGGTTGCCTGCGCATCCAATCTAATTCTCTGCGATAAAGATTCTGCGCCTTCTCCAACTCCGATTCCATCATCGCTCTTCGCTCTTCTTTCTTTTCTAAATAATATACATAGTTGCCTTTGTACTGATACATTTTTCCATTGTCCAATTCTAAAATAGTATCGCATACGCTATCAAGAAAATACCTGTCATGCGTAATCAGCAAAACTGTTTTGCGCAAACGCTTTAAATAATTTTCTAACCATTCAATCATTTCGAGATCGAGGTGGTTGGTTGGTTCATCAAGCAATAACAGATCAGGTTCTTCAATTAAAAGTTTTGCCAAAGCAACTCGCTTGCGTTGCCCGCCCGAAAGACTTCCTGCAAGAATATTCAGGTCATGAATATTCAGCTTGCCCATTACTTCACTCACCTTGGCTTCGTAATCCCATGCATGCATATCAGTCATTTGTTGCATCAGCTCCTGCAATCTATGATCGTTTGCTGCCCTATCATGCGTCACTTCTTCGGCCGAACGCTCAGATAAAAAAAGTGCATCCTCATAATCACCGATCAATTGCAGCACTTTATTATCACCCATAAAAAGGTTTTCGCGAATGGTTGCAGTATTCACAAGCTGCGGATCCTGTTCAAGATAGCCGATTGTAATTCCATTGCGACAAGTAACAATGCCTGTATCTGATGTTTCCTTGCCGGCAAGGATTTTAAGCAATGTAGTTTTCCCGCTTCCGTTAGCGGCAATTAAAGCTGTCTTTTGATTTTCGCTAAGCGAAATACTGATGTCAGTAAAAAGCGGGCTTACGCCATAGCTCTTACTTAGATTTTCTGCGGTAAGATAATTCATTGCTGCAAAGGTAACAGGGTTTTTGGTTTACTGTTTTGGTTGGCTCTTTCCGTCATTGTGATTCCGATTCCGATGTATCGGAACGGAAGAAGCAATCTGTTTATGATTACGCCATTTCAAATTAATTCACTTTTACATACGCTCAGGAACTTCGATACCAAGTAGTGAAAAAGATTTCCCGATGGCCATTGCAGTTTGTTTTGATAATTCAATTCTGAAAAGCGATCTCGAAATATCAGTAGCATCAACCACAACATTATCATGATAAAACTGGTTGTATGCTTTTGCAAGATCGTAAGCATAATTAGCAATGAGGGCGGGTGATAAACGATGTGCGGCTTCGGCTATAATTTCGTTGTAAGACAAAACTAATTTAATCAGGTCTTTTTCTTTTGCATTGATTTCACTTACTTCAAGTTGATGTGCGCTTGATGATAATTCTGCAATTGAATTTGCTTTACGCAAAACTGATTGTATTCGCGCATAAGCATATTGAATGAATGGTCCGGTGTTACCGTTAATGTCAATACTTTCAGCAGGGTTAAACAACATCCTCTTTTCAGGATCAACTTTTAAGATGAAATATTTTAAAGCACCAAGACCGATAATACGATAGAGATTTTTTGCATCATCGCTATCAAAGTCACCAAGCTTACCCAATTCGCGAGTCATCTTTTCTGAATCTTCAATTGTTGATCCGATGAGATCATCAGCATCAACCACAGTTCCCTCGCGCGATTTCATTTTACCACTTGGTAAATCAACCATATTATAAGCGAGGTGATACAAACTATCCCACCAATCATATCCGAGTTTTTTCAAAGTTTGTTTCAATACTTTGAAGTGATATTCCTGTTCATTACCGACTACATAAATCAATTTATCAAAATGATAATCATCATAACGCAACTTAGCTGTGCCAAGATCCTGAGTGATGTAAACTGAAGTTCCATCACCACGCAATAATAACTTGTGGTCTAAACCTTCGGCCGTAAGATCAACCCAAACTGAGCCATCAGGTTTTTTATAAAACACTTCTTTGCTTAAACCTTCGGCTACAATTTCCTTTCCGAGCAAATAAGTTTTCGACTCATAATAAATTTTATCAAAATCAACACCAAGCATTTTATAAGTCACATCAAAACCATCATAAACCCATCCATTCATTTTATTCCATAACTCAAGAGTGCCTAAATCACTTGCTTCCCACTTGAGTAGCATTTGCTGTACAGCTTTAAAAATCGGAGTGACTGATTTCGCATAAGCTTTTATTTCTGCAATAATTTTATCCTTTGCCTCTTCACTTGTGGCAGATTCCAATTGCTCTATCAGTGATTTGTATTTTGCTTCACTTTCAGGGCTTTCAAATTTTCCGCTGATCCAATCTGACATCATTGCTTTGGCTTCTGCATTATACGCTTTATCAAATTCCACATAATATTTTCCAACTAAATGATCACCCTTCATGCCAGATGATTGCGGAGTTTCTCCATTTCCAAATTGCAACCATGCCTGCATTGATTTACAAATGTGAATACCGCGATCGTTTACAATATTTACCTTATAAACTTTATTGCCATTAGCTTTCAAAATTTCAGAAACTGCATATCCCAAAAGTATATTCCTCATGTGGCCCAGGTGTAATGGTTTGTTGGTGTTGGGAGAACTATATTCTACAAGCGTGGTATTTGTCGTTTGTTGTTTGTTGTTTGTTGCTTGTTGTTTTGTGAAAGCATCAATAAATAAATTCTGTTTAATTGAAAGATTTAAAAACCCTTTGATCACGTTTACATCTTCGATCAATGAAGAATTATTTTTCATCCACTCACCTATTGCATTTGCAGTTTGCTCCGGTGATTGTTTTGAAATTTGCAAAAAAGGAAACACCACAAGTGTGGCATCACCGGCAAATTCCTTTTTTGTAGGTTGAAGCGAAATTTTTCCAGTCGGGAAATCCGAATCATATATTGCTTTAACAGCTTTTAAAATGTCGGATTTTAATTCATCAGCAAAAAGCATAATAATAATTTGGGTATTGGGAGATGAAAATTGTGAACTAACAAAATGCAAGTATAACAGTTCATCAATGAGAAACTAAAATTTTAATCTTTATGTGATTTGACTTACGACTTTTTGCAAAATTTCAAAAGTATTTTCAGCCATCAGATTTTCTTTATCAAGCGTAGGATTTACTTCAGTTATTTCAAAACAACAAACTTTCTCATTTTGAATCAGGCGAACACATAAGCTTCCTGCCTCTTTTTCAGTAATTCCATTTCGCACCGGAGTTCCTGTGCCTTTGCTGATTGACGAATCCATTGAGTCAACATCAAATGAAATATAAATATGCGTGCAATGATTAAGATGCGCCAATGCGTCACGCGCAATCTTTTCAACCCCATTTCTTTTTACTTCATTGGTGGTAAATGTCTTGATTTTATATTTTTTTATAAGAAAATTTTCCTCCGGTTCAATATCACGCACACCAATAAAAACAAGATCCTTGTATGTGATCTTCGGTGAAATACCACCTATCTTTTTAAGTTTATTCCACAATTCAATCGTTTCCTTATCGGGTTTATTCATTTTATTGGAGAGGTTATCTTCTCCCAGAATTGCTGCAAGCGGCATTCCATGCATATTGCCGGATGGCGAAGTATAAGGAGAATGAAGGTCGGCATGAGCGTCAATCCAGATAATCCCAAGCTTTGATTTTGGGTATGCAGCCTTTATTCCGGCAACGGTCCCGCCCGCTGAACTGTGGTCCCCCGCTAATACAATAGGGAAAACTTTTTGTTTAAGTGTTGCAGCTACTTCTTTAGAAATGCGTTCATAGATATTGATTACACCCTTGATCCGTTTTGCATAAAGTGACCCCTGGTTCTCATAAAGCATCTTGTTTTCATTCTGTATTTCAACTGATGGTACCTGGTAAAAGAGATTGCTGCCATAATCCAGGGCTGCCACTTTTATTGCATCCACACCTAAACTCGCGCCACGGGTACCTGCTCCTATTTCACTTTTAACTTCAATAAATTTAATATTCTTAATCATAATAATTTTTGTTTTTTTACACCCTGATTAAAATCCGTGTAAGTTACTTTGCAAATATATTATCAATCGGAGTTACTTACTTTATCAAATTGTTAGCAAATCTGCTATTACTAATTTTTAAATTATGAAGAACAAATACATTGACTTGATCAAGCAAACATTTGAGTTTCCGCAGGAAGGATTTGATGTTGTTGACGATCAACTTCACTGGAACGGCATTCCATTGTTAGATATAATTGAACAATACGGAACACCCTTAAAATTAACTTATCTTCCAAAAATCGGAGCTCAAATTCAGCGTGCCAAGCGGATTTTCAATGTTGCAATGGCCCGTGCCGATTACAAAGGTAATTATACTTACTGCTATTGCACAAAAAGCTCTCACTTTTCTTTTGTATTGGAAGAGGTTTTAAAAAATGATGTTCATATAGAAACATCTTCTGGTTTTGATATACCAATCATTCGCAATTTAATTGAAAACGGAAAGGCTAATAAAGAAGTTTACATTCTATGCAATGGCTTTAAAAAAGAAACTTACACCCAGGGAATTATTGATCTGATTAAAGATGACTTTACTAATGTGATTCCGATTTTGGATAACATGAATGAATTGAATGCGTATGAAAAAGTTCTGAAAAAGAAATATAAAATCGGTTTAAGAATTGCCGCTGATGAAGAGCCTAACTTTGAATTTTATACTTCGCGATTGGGTATTCGCTATAAAGATATTATCCCTTTTGTAAAAGAGCGCTTGCTTAAAAACCCTAATGCAGAACTAAAACTGCTTCACTTTTTCATCAATAATGGAATTCGTGATAATGCTTATTACTGGAGTGAGTTGAGCAAAGGAATTGATATGTATTGTGCATTGAAAAAGATTTGTCCTACGCTTGATAGTCTTGATATTGGTGGCGGATGGCCTATTCGCACCATGCTTAATTTTGATTACGATTACGATTACATGGCCGATGAAATTATTAATATCATTAAATCAACCTGCAAAAAAAACGGAGTTAAAGAGCCTAATATTTTTACCGAGTTCGGCAGCTTTACAGTTGGAGAAAGCGGTGCCGTTCTATTTTCAGTTATTGATCAGAAATCACAAAACGATAAAGAAAGATGGAACATGATTGACTCATCTTTCATTACAACGTTGCCTGATACATGGGGCATTAACCAGAAATTTATTTTGCTTGCCATTAATCATTGGGATAAAGAATACCAACGTGTAAACCTTGGAGGGTTGACTTGTGATAGCGAAGATTACTATAGTTTCGAATCACAAACCAATCGTGTTTTTATGCCGCGTATTGATCCTAATGAAGAACCGCTTTATCTTGGTTTTTTTCATACCGGTGCCTACCAGGAATCTCTTGGTGGTTATGGTGGAATTCAGCATTGTTTGGTACCCGCGCCAAAACATGTTTTGATAGATCGTGATGAAGATGGAGAATATAACACACGCCTTTTTGCCAAAGAACAGAGCGCAAAAAGTATGTTGAAGATTTTGGGTTATTAGTATTTCAGGTTTGAGGTTGAAATTTTAGAATATTATTTCATCACATACTTCACCAAAAAATCTCTTGAGTTAAGCACTTCGATTTTTGAAAAATAGAAGTCACCTACATCTTCGGTAACGATACATTGGCATTTGGCCCGCAATGCTGAGTAGTATTCCAGTCCATCTTCAAAATCATTTACCTGTTTATTTTCTATTGCATTTAATACATCCGCTTTTATAGCTTCTGAAATGTTCAAATGCTTAGTCAATAATCCGATTTTTTGCTTGGCTACTTTGTTTCCGCTTTTCTTTTCGGAAAAATAAAATGCAATGGCAAGACAGATTGGAGATGTAAAAACGATAAATTTCCTGTTTTCAGTTAAACTTAAAACACGCGATGAATAAGTAAAATTCGGATATTCATTATTCAACACCGAAATTAAAATATTAGCATCTAAGAATATTTTCATTTTTTAGTATTAAAATATTCTTGTTTTAAATCTTTGCGGGATTTATTGCGGGTTTTGTATTCTACCTCCCCCTCTGAAACCATGCTTACCCAACTTGATATAGGCATTTCATCGAGCGTTTTATAATGAGTACTGGTAACTTTGTTCAATAAAAACTCTGTAAGCCTGCTCAGGCTAATGTTATTATCATCGGCAAATTTTTTGGCTTTGTTAATCACTGATTCATCAAAGCTAAGTGTGACTTTAGCATCCATTTGATTTATTATTTAATAATTTATACGACAAAGATAATATTTCTATACGTACAAAATACTTTTCAAAAAAATTTTTTTTTCATCCTTCAAATCACAGGGTTTTAGAATTACATCTTGGTAACTTTAAAATGTAAAGGGTCGTCTGGTTAATTCAAATTGTCTGGAAATTTTTCTTTTTAAATTTTGTTCTGCTTTGTTAACCATTATTAACTCACTGATACTTGCCATATCAATGAGAATCCACAAAACAAGAACGGAGAATGTCCAGTGTATATAGATTCGTGCTCCCGAAATTTTTCCGAGATACAATGACCATTTTTTATTTTTCATAATTAGCATCCCCAATATATTTTTGACTCACAATATTACAAGTTCGTGAAAGTACATTATATGACTATCATCCTTATTTCCATGATTAAAGTCATTCATCTGTACAATATTTCCGATAGTCAATTAGTATTTGGTTGCAACCCAAAATCTTTTCTCATAATTGTAAATTATTATTGAATTGAGCTTTGATATCTTCTTGATTTGCATTCAAATTATTTCATGTCTAAATTGAATATCACAATGAACATTCTAAACACAATAAAAGTTGATGATACAATTTCATTAGAAATAGTGGATCATGCACATGCCGGGACTATTTATAATTTAGTAGATGCCAACAGGCAGCAATTAAGGGAATGGCTGCCCTGGGTTGACAATATGCATACTGTTGAATTCATAAAAAACTTTATAACTGACTCTAAAAAACGCTATGACGAGAAAAGTGATTTTGCTTACGTTATTCTTTTAAATGATACTATCGTTGGCAGGATTGGAGTTTATAAAATTGATCATCAAAACAAAATTGGTTCAATTGGTTATTGGCTTGGATATGATATACAAGGAAAGGGTATTATTACAAAAACTTGCAAAGAATTAACGAGCTACTGTTTCAATAATCTTGATCTTAACAGAATAGAAATTAAATGCGGGACAGAAAACTATAAAAGCCAGGCTATTCCTGAAAGACTTAATTTTGAAAAAGAAGGTACCATCAGGCAGGGCGAATTGGTATATAATAAGTTCATTGACCTTTTTTCTTATGCAATGTTGAGGGACGAATGGTTGATTAACAAAGTATAATCGAATATCAATAATGCCTCATAACTTTTTAAGATAATTATAAATCTCGTCCTGGGCGCGTATTTTAATCTTTTCAGGTTTAAGTTCGCTTACATAATGATTATCCTGCACAGCATTTATTAGACGGGCTTTTACATTATCATTCCACTGTATATCTAATATGTTACGCAATTCATTTTGAAGGTTTTTATCATAAACTGGTGTGGCTACTTCACTTCTGAAATCAAGATTACGCTGCATCCAGTCGGCTGATGAAATGAAATACTTTTCATCACCGCCATTAGCAAATACAAACACACGCGCATGTTCAAGATACTTGTCCACAATGCTGATTACTTCGATGTTCATGCTGAGGTTTTTTACCTGTGGTATTAAAGAGCAAATGCCGCGTACTATGATCTTGATATTTACACCGGCTTCACTTGCTTCATATAGTTTCCTGATCATGTCTTCATCAGTAAGACTGTTCAGTTTTAAAATTATGTAAGCCGGTTTTTTCTCCTTCGCATTATCAATCTCTTTTTGAATTAACGCAACAAATTTTTTACGCATAAAAAACGGGGCAACAAGTAAATGTTTGTAAGTGCCGGTTTTATAATTATCGTTATAAAAATCAAATATCCGTTTAACCTCTTCTGTTATGCGTTTATCGGAGGTGAGCAAACTATGGTCGCAATAAATTTTGGCTGTTGCTTCATTGAAATTGCCTGTGCCTATGTGGGCATAATCAACCAACTTGCCACTCTCTAAGCGGGAAATCAAAAACAGCTTACCATGTGCTTTTAATCCGGGCACGCCATAAATAATTTTTACTCCTTCTTCAATCAACCTGTTTGCGGAAGTAATATTATTCTCCTCGTCAAAGCGCGCTTGCAATTCAACTAAGCAGGTTACTTTTTTTCCGTTACGAATGGCATTGATGAGTGTATTAACAATGTTAGAATTCCTTGCCACGCGATACAAGGTTATCGAAATAGATTTTACCCTTGGATCAATTGATGCTTCGCGTAAAATATGAATGATCATGTCATAAGACTGGTATGGAAAATGCAAAATCACATCTTGTTTCTTTATAACTCCCAGCAAGCTTTTATTTACCTGGTATATAGTTGGCACAATTGGTTTGTTTACATGATAACGCAGCGTAGCCGGACCAATGGAAGGAAAGTTAATAAAGTCAATAAAATTATGATAACGCCCACCGGGTTGAAGATTATCTTCTTTCTTGAGTTTTAGTTTTTTCAGAGTAAAGTTGAGCGATTCAGTGGGTATTGCTTCATCATAAATCAGTCGTGTAGGTTGTCCTTTTTTCCTTCGCTTTACCGACTCAGCCACTTTTTTTACCAAACTCTTGGTTACATCATTTTCAATATCTAATTCGCCATCGCGGGTTATTTTAATTGTATATGCTTTGGCTTCATCATATTCAAAATAATAGAAAATATCATCAAGACAATACCGTATTACATCATCCAATAAAATAATATATTTGTTTTCTTTTGGTAAAACTAAAAAGCGCGAAAGCACATTAGTAGGCACTTCAATTAATGCATGTTTTATTTTTCTGGAATCGCCCTTTTTAATTAATGTTATCAGAAGGTAAATAGTCTTATCCTTCATCACCGGAAAAGCCTTGAGACCGTCTAACATAATAGGCACAAGTGTTGGCAAAATATGATTGCGGAAATATTCGCGCACGTAACGCCCCTGCTCACCGTTTAACTGTTGCTCGTTAATAATGAAAATGCTGTTTATTTCTAACTCGCCTAATATGTTCTGATAAATTTCTTCAAAAAGGGCCTGCTGTTTTAAAACTGTTTTTTGAATTCGATCTAATATTTCATCTACATCAAAGCCATACATTTTTGTTGATTTCTTGCCCAATTTAATCATACGTTTAAGCGTAGCCACACGAACCCTGAAAAACTCATCTCCATTACTTGAAAATATACCAAGAAACTTTATTCGTTCGATCAATGGTACCGTAGGATCGGCAGCTTCCTGTAATACGCGTCCGTTGAATGATAGCCAGCTCAGATCACGCGGAATAAAAATTTCTCTTTCGGTAAGAATATCTTTTGGAATTTTCACAAATCTGTAATTTGGTTTAACTTATGGGTTTTTAATTTTTAATAAAACAATTGGTTGTTATCACTTTTTGTTCTGATTTGCAGGGTCATCTCTGAATTGTTCCGGCAAAAGTAATTTTATCAATTTACCTTTTTGATGATTTATATCATTCCATTTAGTCACATTAAATGTTACTAGGGCAATACCTGTAGTTGGATATTTTTCAATTTTTTCTTTCACCAAATATCTGAGCAACTCTTCAAAATCAGGATTGTGTCCCACTATCATCATTTGATTCAGTTCATCCTCCTGCGCCTTTATTACTTCCAATATTTTTTCTTTGCCACATTGGTAAAGCAATTTATTTATAGCCACGTTTTCATAGTTCACTTTTAACCCGTGAGCAAAAATAAGCGCGGTGCTTATAGCACGTACTGCCGGGCTTGAAATAATCTTTCCAATTTTAAGTTTTTCTTTTTTTAATACATCACACATCATCTCCGCATCTTTATAGCCACGTTCGTTTAACGGGCGGTCAATATCATTATGCTCGTCAGTAAAATAAGATGATTTGGAATGGCGGATCAATACAAGGGTTTTCATATCAGGATATTAAATAATGGTTTCAACAAAGCAATTTAATGTTTGAGTGGATTAACGAGGTTTTAAAACAACAGCTATATTGGTTTAAACTAATGTTAATTTAAAATGTATTCGCTCAAAAATATTTTCATTTGTTTAAATACAAGTTACAAATAAAGCAATTTAATAATTTATTAACGTTGGCTTAACATAGAAAAGGGGACAGAGTGTTGGGTACCTCATACATTAAAGACAACAAGATTTACAGGAAACTTTAATCATTATGAAATGATATTCAAAAATATATATTTGCGCAAAATCAAAAATATAAAATATGAAAAAGCCATTATTACTTGCAGTTACTGCTGTCCTCTCAATTCAACTTCATGCACAGGATTCTACCGGGACAGCCGAAAAAAAGCAGGTTTATTTTGCAACAGCTTCCGAATTAATTTTTTCATGGGGTGATGTTGAAGCTAAACCGTTAGAGCCATCGCCAATAGTTCGATTCTCATGCTTTCTGCATCTCGAGGAGCAGTTAAATTATGACTTTAGTGATAAAGTTGGATTTTATACGGGGGTGTCATTGCGAAATGTAGGGTTCATAAACGATCTTAACGATACAGTAAAATTAAAGCAACGCGTTTATACCTTAGGTATTCCTGTAGCATTAAAAATTGGTAACATGGATGGTACGAGCTTACGTGTGGGTGCCGAAGGTGAACTTGCTCTTAACTATAAACAAAAAGTTTATGTGAATGGTGAAAAAACTAAAACTAATATCTGGTTCAGCGACCGTACCAATCTTTTTCTGCCTTCAGTTTTTGCCGAAATCAAATTCAGCCAGGGCTTGTATTTAAAATTCAAATATTACCTGACTGATTTCTTAGTTGAAGACAAACAGAAAATAAATGTTGCCGGTGTTGTTTACGTGCCAACAAAAAGCCAACTGATGTATGCCGCAATTGGAGTTGTGCTTAAAGATAAAAAGTATAAAAAGTAATTAGGTGCTACTACGATAAATTTGCTTCAATATTATTAAAAGAAAAAACTCCCAGCTTTTGCAACAGGGAGTTTTTTTAACCTATATATTAAGCATTCTTGATTTTACTTGTCAGTCACCACTACCAGGTATTTTGAATTGCTCCAGAATTTTTCAGGATCAGTGATCACCAAATCAGAAACAACATCTTTATCATTTTTCTTTAGTGTATAAGAATCAGATGGATGATTGGTAAGCAATTCAACATCCTTTGCAGCAATCGGAATATCTGTAACCTGCATAATATTGATAGATGTGAATGCACTGCGATCAAAATCTTTTTTCAGCATTTCTGATTTTCCAAGTCCAAGGAAACCACCGTCTTTAGCTACTACCGATTTTGTTTTTAATTCTTTGTAAGTGCCTTTTGTAAAATATGCAGTCTGAATTTTTACAGTTTGTTCATCAATGGTTTTTGCTTTTGCAGCAGTAACCTTGTTAAGTGTATCCACCTGGGTATTCAATGTAGCCACAGTAGTATTAAGCGATGCTACCTTTTCATTTAATGAAGCTAATTCAGCATCCTTTGCAACAATCTGTTCATTTAATGAAGCCACCATTTTCTCTAATTCGGCAAATTTAAAATTTGAGTTTTTCAACTTTCTGCTGAGACTTGCAATCTTTGTCTTATTTTCCTGCAACAATTTGTCAATCTCATGTATATTGGCAATCATGCGGTCTTTAGGACTGTTCTTTAATTCAGCGCTGTTGCCGGTAGTGATTAACTTTTGCTTCTGCGAAAGTTCATTCATACTCTGTTCAATTTCATTAAACGATGCCATAAAATCACTGATAGTTGAATCTTTATAATTAGTGTTTGAGATCAACTCCTGCTTTTCCTTTTGTAAGGATGCTACCTGCGACTTATAGTCGGTACATCCGAATGCAAACAAACTTGCTGCGAATACTATTATTATCTTTTTCATAATTTTATTGATTTTTAATTGAGGGATTTGAAATATTTAATTCTGGTTTCGAAACTCATTTTTGCACAAGCCAACTTCCATGCCAATAAAAATTTCATTCAAATAAAAAAATTTGTTAATTGTTTGAAACCCTTTAACATCAACACTTTTGGAGGAGCTAACGAAGTTGCAATTAATTTATTATATATGCTTGATTACTTTTTAATGACATTTTCAAATGATGTTTTCGAAATACTTTCCATATCAAACGTATAAGCTACAGGATATTTAACCGACCGTTTTAATGCTGCTAATAAACGGTGTAAAAATCAGGTTTAAAGCACCAGCACACTTTACTTATCAAAAGATCATTGTGAATAAACCTGATATAAAAAATCAAAAGTTAAAATTCAGGTTATAGCAATATCCGTTTACACGATTACTTCAATAACTGTCCTGATATACGTTTAAGATAAACTTCAGAAACCTTTGCAACGAACTTTGCATTTACCAGCCGGTTTTGAGCTTCCACATTTGATTGCTGTGCGTCTTTTAATTGCAGTTCATCAATGCTTCCTGCACGGAATCTTTCCAAAGCAAGATTTAAATTTTCGGTAGCAAGCAAGCTGTTGCTTTGCTCCAATGCTAACAGTTGAAGATTATTTTTAAAAACCCGGTAAGCAATGATAAGGTTTGAATTAACATCGGCTTTGGCAGCAGTATAATTTACCATTGCGTTATCTGACATGATGCGCGCATTCTTAATATTGCGGTTAAGATTGAAACCATTAAATAAATTATAGGTTACACTGAATCCATAATTAAAACCCGATGTGCGGCTATCTAAAATAAAACTGGCTTCGGAGTTTGCTTTGGAATAAACATAACTGCCGTTTAATCCGATGCGCGGATACCTGCTGCCTTGTAATTCTTTGATATAATAATTACTTATGCTCACATCCTTTTGTGCAAGCAATAAACTTGTGTTTTCTTTTTCGGCAATAGTTTTCAATTCATCTAAAGAAGAATTGAAAGTGATTTCAATAGCGGTGTCAACATCATAATTTGCATCAAGATCCCGTGCAAGCAGTTCATTCAATCTCACTTTTGAATTATCAATACTTTGTTGCTGTAGCAGCAATGACGAACTGTCTGCATTGCGATCAATTGTTGCCTGCAGGTATTCAACTTTTGATGTAGAACCTATCTCAAATTTAGTTTTGGCAATGCTGAGTTTCAATTGCGAAACATCCAAAGCGTTTTGAGTTACATCAATCAATGCTTTCATTCTTACTATTTCAAAGTAAGAGTTGATCACCTGGTTCACTGTTTCTTCAATGGTAACTCTTGCGTTTAACTCACCCATTGCTGACAACTCTTCCAACTTGTTATACGTTGCAAACATTTTAAATCCATCAAAAATAGTCCAGCTTAATAAGGCATCAGCATTTAACGAATGTGCTTTTGCACCGGTTTTATTGACGTCAGTCCCGTTTGAATAACTTTGTTTTGAATCGTTATTGCTGTTGTTTTGTATGAGTCCCAAATCAAGAGTTGGCAAAGCGCCTGCATTACCTGGCGTTACATCATTAGCTGCAATTGAAGCATCATTTTTTGCAATAGTTATAGTATAATTATTTTTCAACGCAATTTCAATAGCCTGCTGCAACGACAGAATTCGCTGTGCATTAACACCAATACCCGTAAAGAAAAAAAACAATATAAAACTGATTGATCTCATTAATCTTCTGATGTTTCAAATTTTTTATTTCGCGATAAGTAGGAATACATGGCCGGTATAACAAACAGGGTTAAAATCAACGAAAAGAATAATCCACCTATTACTACGATACCCATTGAAACCCTGCTTTTAGAACCCGCGCCTAATGCAAGCGCTATTGGCAATGCTCCAAGCATGGTAGCAAGCGTGGTCATCAATATAGGTCGGAAACGTGCCACAGCAGCAACTTTAACAGCCTCCATCATTTCAATTCCTTTTTCACGCTGCTGGTTAGCAAATTCAACTATTAAGATTCCGTTTTTGGTTACTAAGCCTACGAGCATGATTATACCTATCTGGCTAAAAATATTCAATGTGAGATTAAAACACCATAATGAAATAAGGGCTCCTGCCATTGCGAGTGGAACAGTAAGCATAATTATAAAAGGATCAATAAAACTTTCGAACTGTGCTGAAAGCACTAAGTAGATGAGCAACAATGCAAGCAGGAATGCAAATAAAATATTGGAAGAGCTTTCAGCAAAATCGCGCGAGGGCCCGCTGAGCGCAGTGCTGAATGATTCATCTAAGACTTTTGCCGAAATTTTATTCATTTCATCAATGCCATCACCTATTGTTCTTCCCGGGGCCAATCCTGCCGAAACAGTTGCAGCGGTATAACGGTTAAAGTGGTACAATTGTGGCGGACTGCTTTGCTCATTAACTGTTACCACATTGTCTATCTGAATTAATTCGCCAACATTGTTTCTTACAAAAATTGATTTGAGATCAAGTGGTTCATCGCGGTTAGCACGATCAAACTGTCCGATAACCTGGTATTGTTTTCCGTTAATTGTAAAGTAGCTGAAACGCTGACCACTAAAAGCGAGCTGCAATGTTTGTGCAATATCCATAACTGCAACTCCTAAACTCCGGGCTTTGTCGCGATCAATAGCAACTGAAAGTTCGGGCTTATTAAATTTAAGATTAACATCGCTACCCTGGAATATGGAATCTTTGTTAACTGCATCCATAAACTTAGGTAAAAACTCCCGGAGCTTATCAAAATTTTCGGCTTGCAAAACAAACTGAACAGGAAGACCTATTCTGCTTGAGCCACCACCTGCCGAAATTGTTTGCTCCTGTAATACTAAAATCCTTGCTTCTGTAAAGCGTTTTAAACTTGCTGTGAGGTAATCTGCTATTTGCTGCTGCGACCTTTTTCTTTGATCCGGTGGGTATAAAACCAATCTTATAAAACCTGAATTGACGGCTCCTGAACCAGCAAAACTGGGTGCTGTAACACTTAAACAGACTTTTTTTTCAGGAATAGAATCGTTAATGAACTGTACTATTTTATCCATTACGTTATTGGTATATTCATAAGATGAACCTTCGGGAGTAGTTATTGCCATTCGCATAAAACTTCTGTCATCTAATGGTGCAAGTTCTGATTGCAGATTTTTACCTATAAGGTAAATCAATCCGAATGAGATAAAAATAATCACGATGGCTAACCATCGTTTAGTCATGAAGTTATTCAAAAGGTTTTCATAAAAATTATTAAGCCCTGCAAAGAAAGGTTCGGTCTTTATATAAAACCATGTTTGTTTCTGATTCCGTTTTAAAAGTTTTGCATTAAGCATTGGCGTAAGCGAAAGCGATACAAAGGCCGATATTAAAACTGCACCGGATATTACAATTCCAAACTCGCGAAACAAGCGGCCAACAAAACCCTGGAGAAAAATAATGGGAAGAAAAACTGCTGCAAGTGTTAATGAAGTTGAAACCACTGCAAACAAAATTTCTTCTGATCCTTTGAATGCTGCTTCTTTAGGTTTCATTCCACCTTCCACTTTTTTGTAAATATTTTCTGTTACTACAATACCATCATCCACCACCAAACCTGTGGCAAGCACTATGGCAAGCAGTGTAAGCACATTGATGGAAAACCCCGCGAGGTACATAATAAAGAATGCACCTATTAATGATACCGGTATATCAATCAATGGACGAAATGCGATTACCCAATCGCGAAAAAATAAATAGATGATAAGGATTACGAGAGTAATCGCAATGAACAAAGTCTCTTGTACTTCTGTTACTGATTGTTTTACGAATCTTGTGTTATCAAGTGCTATGTCCAATTTATAATCAGGTGGGATGTCTTTCTTGATTTGTGCAACACGCTTATAAAATTCATCGGCAATTTCAATATAATTTGAACCCGGTTGTGGAACCAACGCCACAGCGACCATCGGAACGCCCGACTGTTTTAAAATCGTTTCTTCAGTCTCAGGTCCGAGGTTGGCATAGCCGATATCACTCAGCCGCACAATATTATCTCCGTCAGCTTTAATGATGAGGTTATTGAACTCATCAGCATTAGTCAATTTGCCCGAAGTTTTTACAGTAAGTTCTGTGGAATTTCCTGCAATTTTTCCTGAAGGTAATTCCACGTTTTCCCTGTCGAGCGCTGTAACCACATCTAAGGGCGTAAGACTGAAACCTGCAAGTTTGGAAGGATCCATCCAAATGCGCATGGCATATCTTTTCTGCCCCCATATTTGCACTGTGCTCACGCCCGGAATTGTTTGCAATCGCTCTGCAATAACATTCTCGGCATAATCACTTACTTCCAATTGATTCTTGGTATCGCTTTGAATTGTGAGTGAGAGTATAGCATCTGAGTTAGCATCAGATTTTGTAACTACAGGTGGGGCATCAATATCCTGCGGCAACTGTCTTACCGCCTGCGATACTTTATCGCGCACATCATTTGCAGCAGCTTCAAGATTTGCATCAAGATTAAACTCTACAGTAATATTGCTCGAACCCTGGTTGCTTGCCGATGAAATAGAACGCACGCCTGCAATGCCGTTTATCGCTTTTTCAAGAGGTTCAGTAATTTGTGACTCAATCACATCAGCATTAGCGCCTGTATAACTTGTCCTCACAGTTATAATTGGAGGATCAATAGATGGAAACTCTCTAACACCGAGATACTTAAAACCTATTGCACCGAAAAGCATAATGCTTAGCGACATTACTATTGCCAGTACCGGACGTTTAATGCTTATGGAGGAGAGACTCAAGAGAATTTTGAATTTTGAATTTTGAATTTTGAATTTTCAACGGTCGAATACGAACCTATAATTTACAATTCAAAATTTATAATTCTATTTAATAACAACATTAACCTTTGCATCAGGTTTGAGTGACATGATACCGGAAGTAATTACTGTATCGCCTGCACTTAATCCTTCTGTAATTTGAATTTTTGTTGCTGTTCTTACTCCCGTCTTAACAGGAACTGACTGTGCAACTCCATCTTTACAAAGAAAAACATTCTGACCCTTTAACACCGGAATCAGTGCCTGTGTTGGGATCATTAATGCATTATTAGTTTCTTTTAAAGCAAGATCAATTTTTGCAAATGAACCGGGTAGTAATTTTTCATTCTTGTTGTCACTTATTGCGCGTACCTGCAATGTGCGTGTTCCCATATCTATTTTTGGTTCTACTGCATAAACACTTCCTTTATATTTTGTGGAGCTTTCATCATTGCTGAATATAATCTCATCACCTTTCTTAACAGACTCCGCATATTTTTCAGGAATTGAAAAATCAACTTTTACAGGATTAATATTTTGCATTGCAGCAATACGCGATGCAGGCGTAACATAGCTTCCTTCACTCACGTAGCGCAGGCCAATCACTCCATTAAAAGGTGCACGGATTTCGGTCTTTACAATTGCAACATTTAAAAGTGCACGATCAGCTTTATAAGAATTAAGTTGATTCAACGTTACATCATATTCTTCCTTACTTGTTGCATTAACATCAAAAAGTTTTTGCTGCCGCGCTTGCTGGCTTTCGGTAAGCTTTATCTGCAACTCTATTTTCTGTAGTTGAGCTTGCAGATCATCATCATTTATTTTTAAAAGCAATGCACCTTTTGTTACATGGCTGCCTTCAGTAAAATAAATTTTAGTGATGCGTCCTGATGTTTCAGCCTTTAGATCCACTTCGTCAAATGCAAGTATAGAGCCTGTTGTTCTTACCACATTGTCAAGTCTGTCAGGAGTTACCACATAGCCGGTAACTGTGGCTATACCACCTTTAGCAGCCGGTGCACCGGGTTTGGAAACATCACCTTTGTTTTCGGATCTGATTCGGGGGATAATTAATAATGCAGCAATACCGATAACCACTACAGCTATTAAAAGGTTCTTTGTTGTTTTTCCCATAATTGCTTATTGACGGCAATATTAACCAACTATTTTAAAATGAGTATTAATAATCATCTCTCGCTTAAATCGCAAAGAAAATTATATGCCAACAAGAATTTACAAATCACGGAGTGATTAACTTAATGATAACATGAATTCAGCTACAAAGGTTTACTACCGTTTACTAAATGAAAATAACCATTTACTAATTTAAAAGCTTTACGGTGAAAAGATTCTTTTGCTTTACAGCACAAAATATAACCATTACAAAAACAATTATTTTTTTGAAAGCGTAGTCTTGGGGAGACTACGCTTTTTTTCGTTTTAGAAAGGTTGTTATGTATTATTAGCGGGTTTTGTTCTTGTCAACTTTCGGAAAGTTGAAGGAACTTTCCGAAAGTAAAACATCGCTGTCGTTTACAACCTCCGGGGTTTTGATTACCGCAACTCAAAAATTTTTTTCATCAAAACCCATTTTGTTCCCGGCTCGGCCAATGGAAGCGACTGTTGGTATTTCCACATGAGTTGTTCCCACTCCTGCACTTTTGGATTTGACGCATCCAATTTGTTTTTCTTTTCAAAAGTAAAATCATCACTCGCTTCAATAATCATAAAAAGGCGATTGCCTGCGCGATAAATTTCAAGATTTTGAATGCATGCATCTTTTATGCTTTTGATAATTTCAGGCCAAACCTGCTCATGATGTTTTTCGTAAGCTGCTATAAGTTGTTCATCATTTATTAAGTCGAGAGCGAGACAGTAGCGTTTCATTTGAAAAGATTTACGATTTACGATTTGGGGTTTACGATTACAATAGTACCGTCATTGCGATCCCGATAGCTATCGGGAGAAGCAATCCGTTTATCTTCTACAACTTACCATTGACAATTAATCATCAGGAATGATAGACGTTTAATTTAAAAATTTTTTATGATAATGTCTTTGCCTCAAGTACCTTATAACCTTTGACACCAAAATATAAAACGAATACAAAACATAATAGCGGCATTATATAAGCTATCTGTATGGAATGTGTTGCATCTGAAATGCGACCCATGAGTAATGGAATTACCGCCCCGCCAACTATAGACATTATAATTAATGATGAACCTAATTTAGCATCGTTGCCGAGATTAAAAATACTTAATGAAAATATTGTCGGGAACATGATGGACATGAAAAATTCAACACCCATTAATGCATAAACTGTTGGCATTCCTTTAAACGGAATTGCAAAGGCAAGTAAAAGAATATTGCATACAGCATAAAATGAAAGTAATTTATTGGGAGCAATATATTGCATCAGCAATGTGCCGATAAAACGGCCGGCCATAAACAAAACCAATGCAGTTGACAAATAAAATGCTGCCGTCTTTTCATCAATTGCTGCTGCACTGCCAAGAAAACGAATAAAGAAACTCCCTATACCAACTTGCGCTCCTACATAAAAAAATTGTGCTACAACTCCATTGATTAAATGTTTGTGACTGAGTAAATTTTTCCATTCACCTTTCCTTCCATCATCATTTTTAATATCAGGCAAATGAATTTGCGAAAAAATAATTGCAACTGTGAGCACTATTAAACCGATGAATAAGTAGGGCATTTTTACAGTTGCGGCTTCATTCATATTGAAGGTTTGCAATTGTTCGGCTGTAAACGTTTTTAATTGTTCATCAGTTAAATGATTGCCTGATAAAATAAATAAGCCCCCAATCAGTGGTGCGATAAAAGCCCCCAGGCCATTAAATGATTGTGCAAAGTTTAATCGTTGTGTTGCAGTTTCAGGTGGACCGAGAATAGTGATGTAAGGATTGGCAGCAGTTTCAAGAAATGCTAATCCGCTTGCAATTACAAACAATGCAAAAAGAAAAAACGGGAATGATAAAAAATTTGCTGCCGGATAAAATAAAAATGCTCCTGATGCAAATAACAATAACCCAAAAATGATTCCTGGTTTATAACCAAATTTTTTCATTACTATGCCTGCAGGAATTGCCATGACAAAATAAGCGATGAAGAATGAAAAGTCAATCAATGCACTTTGAAAATCGCTCAGGTGACATGCTTTTTTTAAATGAGGAATAAGAATCGGATTTAAGTTGTGCGCCAATGCCCAAAGAAAAAACAAACTCGTTACAAGAATGAAAGGGATGAGATATTTTTTATCGGATGCTGCTGCTTGAGTCATATTTTAGATGCTACATTGTTGTTAAGGCAAACTAGAGTTTGTCATTATTTTTAAGAGCGAACTAAAGTTCGCTGTTACAGGCTTACGCAAGTGACCTTTCTTTCGAAAAAAACTTTGTCAAAGTTAAAGTGAATGCTGAATCATCAAATCACCAATTCACTTCTTCTTATTTTTATCTGTATTGCATTTTCAATTGGCTTGTCACTTACGAAAATTAGATAGCCTCCCCCACCCGCCCCGCTTAGTTTCCAGCCTAATGCTTTATTACGGTATTGTTCAATGATTTTCAAAATTTCATCATCAACCATATTTGGAAACATGGCTATCTGTGCTTCAAATGATTGTCTGAATGATGCACCGAATTTTGCTAAGTCTTGTTTCAATATTGCATTCCAGCAATTATTGGCTGCATCGGCTAATGCTTTAGCACCTATACGGTCAATGTTAGTATTGTCTAAAACATCGTAAGTGGAAATTCGCGGGCCAAGTGTAACAAGGTATAAATGTGATTCTAACCAACTCAAAATATCTTCATCAGTAACAGTTTCAATATAGGCTGGCCAATAATTATTTTCATAATGTAACCGGTTCAGTCCCGGGAAAACAATGCCTATGCTATCCTGCGAACCGCTTACTTCTTTAGTACCAGGTGGGTTTTCGTAAGCGAATAAAATTTTTGCAAGTTGCTCTTTGTCTCCCCCCGGCAATTCTGTCTTCCACAGTTCAATTGCTTTACGCCTGGTGCTGGATGACATGCCGCTCCTGTCATTAAATTCAACTGTTGGTTCAATTGAAATTGTAAGCACATCGCCTGGATGAAATTTAGAAACATAAGGCTGGTCTAACCATCCGCCTGCAAGATCAATGCGAAAAGGAATGGTACAAACAGTTCGTAAAGTTGTGGTGGAACGAACCGGCAAATCACCATGTGGAATTCGATGCAAAACTTTATATTCTATTTTTTTTTGCTTGCATAAAAGTTCCTTTGCTGGAGTGTGACCATCTTCATTCACAACAAAAACATCTGGTGCAATTTCATTCAATTCATTTACAAAATCCATTATACCCCAACCTGTATTGATTCTTACATCATGCACGCATGTTAACGCACTTAGCATATACTTACGCTCGTATTGATTGGTTACAGGATAACGTCCTTTCAGATTTTTTACATTCTCATCACTGCCTATGCATACGTACAAATGACCAAACTGCGCTGCCTCTTTCAAGAAAGCAACATGACCGCTGTGTAACATATCAAAACATCCGGTAACAAAAATTTTTTTAGTCATAAAATAAATTCTGAAAATATCATATTGAACGCCAGGTTTTCGGGTCTTGTCATCCTGAACGAAGTGAAGGAACTTTCTACATTAGTAGCAGCTACTTCATTTGAAGAAAGATGTTTCTCCCGACTCATCGGGATCAACATGACAACATGAGATTGAGTATAGCTCATAAGTCGTTTGTCTGTTTTAAATCCTAAAAGCAATTTTATTCCAGCAAATGAAGTATATCTTCAAAAACACCTTCTGCACTTGGGCGCTTGGCATTAAGGTCAACGATATTGCCTTTCTTATCAATCAACATGTAACGCGGAATGGAATTGATCTGAAAATATTTTACAATCTCGCTGCCCCAGTCACCTGGCACTAAACCATTTTTCATTTCGCCAAGACCATTTTGTTCAATTGCATTTTTCCAAATCTCTTCAGTCTTATCAATAGAGATGTAAAGAAAAACAAGCTGCTTCAATTGCTTTGATGTAAATTTTTTATGCAGCTCTTTTGAATAGGGAAACTGACCGCGACAAGGCCCGCACCAGCTTGCCCAGAAATCAACATATACCACTTTACCTTTTAAATTATCAAACGTAAAATACTTTCCATCTGTACCTAAAATTTTTACTCCTGCTGCCGTGTTGTTTGAAGGCGAAACATCTTTTAAATCTATATCAACTTTTTTCACCGCTGCTTCTTTGGTGTTGATGCGCACTTCACATTTTACTTTTAGCAGTTTAGTGTAATCACCTTTTTTATCGTTATCGGTTAACATGCCGTAAATATGTTTGGCTGTATAAGGCGAAACGCTTGCAACATTGTCATTCAGATAAGTTGCAATAAAATAAACCTTTGCCTGCCCCTGTATAAACTGGTTGGTAAACGCCATTTTCTTTTCCATTGAAATGGAATTATCAGTAAACTTATTATAGCCGTTTAATCTTGAAGTGTTATAAACAACATAGTAATATAAAAAGTTGCGATAAGCTTCGCAGTTTAATGCTTCATCGTTATTGGCAAGCTTGGTATTCACTTCTTCGAGAAGTACATCAGGCAGCGGACTTACGGTGAGACCCTTATTTTCATTAGCATTAATAATGGGATACGCCTGCAACTGGTAAAAATAATTGTACTTAATTAAGTTATTCATGTACTGGTTAAATGCAGGCGAAAATTTTGACTTGTCTTTATAACCATTGTAAAAATCCATTTGCCTTTTGCGTTCTTTGAATAATGCAATTTCAAAAGCATCTGCTGCCGTGTTCAACATGTTTTGTTTTACAGCGGCTTTATCAAAATCATTTTTAAAAGTTGTATTAAACTCTTTCAGAAAATTATTAGCTGCCTCGCTTACACCTTTAAACGCAATTGCTTTATACAATGAATCGCTTACAATACTCCATGTTGCATCATCATTTGGTTCTATCCAAATGTTCAATGTTTCTTTGTTGTACTGAAACTCAACCATGCCGGGTTGTTCAATAGTAAATTTAAAACTGCATTGGTTATCGTTGATGGTAGCTTTGTAAGCAGGCTCATATTCTTTAATGTGAAATTTATCAATGCTGATGTTGCATGAATCATCGTAAGCCAAAACAAAACGACAATTGATGTTTACAATTTGCGAATAAGCATTAATGGATGTAAATAATGTGAGAAGAAGAATTATTTTTTTCATTTCAATTATTGATTTTTGGATAGACTAATGTATGTATTTATTTTTTTATATATCAAAGTGGGTCTTGGTGATCAACTTGTTTGTCTGGGTCATGGTGAGCGAAGTCGAACCATTTGGGAAACCAGCGCACTGCTTCGACTTCGCTCAGCATGACCCCACAGGGATTTCACCTCACCCCTAACCCCTCTCCTAAGGAGAGGGGAACAGTCGCTGAGGATAAATCCAGGGTCATTTCCCATTGATTTTTGCAGCCACAAATTATTCTTCAGCATGATCTGATTCCAAACCTCAAACTTCCTCCTTCTCCACCACTCTTTTAAATATATTTTCAACCACATGAAACACAATCGGGCATCTGAAAAAGAATGTCTGATTAACGGAAGATGCTTTTACAAAACCGGGATTTGCTTTATGTGTATGCGGAAAGCCGCGACAGTCAGCAGGACGTATTGCATAAATGCGGCATTTGTTATCGGGATTTAAGAACTGGCAAGGAACATTTTTATTCACCAAGTCTTTACCATCTTTCATAAGATAGCGTTCATGAAACTCGCGTGTTGAAATTTTTTGATCTTTTGCAATGCGTTTAATATCTGACGGCAGAAATGTAGGTGTCATGGTTTTGCAGCAGTTGCCGCAACTGAGGCAATCAATTTTTGCGAATGCTTCTTTATCTAATTCGCGCGCCCACTTGTCAATTTGTTTTCGCTCTTTGCGTTTGTGTATGCCTTTTAAAAAGGTCATGTACGTTTTCTTTTTTCGTGATGCTTTTAATTTAAATGCTTTAAGGTCTATATTTCTTGATGTCATGTATTTCTTATTAGTGCCGTCAAAGTAATTGAAAAAAAGTCTGATTGTTATAAATCCTGCAATAAACCTTATATGTTTTTAAAACCTATAAGGTTTGCTACGGGAAATCTTTTACATTTACAAAACAAAATCCAACTTGTGCACACGATACAATCGTGCGCGAGTTCAAAACAAGAAAAAAATTTAAACACAATAAAACAATCATCACTCATGAAAATCAAAATACTGTTATTAATCGTTTCCACTTTTTTCTTTTTTGAAAATGCACATGCGCAAAACGTCACCATTATTGAAAGCCAATCAATGGGACACATGATGGATCAATATTGGTATGATGTAGTTACTGCTGCCGGTGGAACACCTACAATTCAGCCGCAAACCACATTGGATAATTACGCTTCTTTCGGATCGGCTGATATATTAATAGTGGCTTCAGGGGTAATAAATATTCCGGCTAACAGGGCGAATAATATTATGCTCTACTTAGCATTCGGACACAATGTTTACCTGCAATCAGAATATGATATTAATTTTTCTTCCAACCAGGTATTTGATTCAATTGTAAATTCACTTGGTGGCAGTTTTACCTGGACTGCGACAGTGCCGGGAGTATTGCAGCCAACCATAAGTACAAAGATTGCAACCACTCCTAATTGTGTACCGTCTTTAGTTTATCATTGGTATGGCGCTACGGGAACTTACTCTACGAATGTTGAATCATTTATGAATTATCTCGGCACCGATTTGGGATTTATTTTTTGTGGACCGGGAGGTGTGGGTCGCATGGTTACTACCAGCGACCAGGATTGGATTTTGCATCACGATGCCAACGATGTTCACCTGATGGAAAACATTTATTACAATCTGCACGATACTACGTTTATTTGTAACGTTCCTTTGTTTAGCTTGGGAACTGATACTGCAATGTGCCCCGGTGATACGCTGATACTTAATGCCGGTGGAGGTTTCACTGCCTATCAATGGCAAAACGGAAATACAAACTCCACATTATCGGTAACTGCTCCCGGAACCTATTGGGTAACTGTTACTTCACCATGTTCAACCTATACTGATACTGTTATTGTTGCGCCTTCTGCTAACTGTTTTCTGCCTCCCACTCCGCTGCTTGCGTCATCAGATACTTTATTTTGCGGACAACAATGCATTGACTTTTATGATTTGAGCACTAACAATCCTACATCATGGCAATGGCTTTTACCAGGTGCCGATAGTTCGACAAGCTCACTACAAAATCCGACTAATATTTGTTATAACAATTATGGAAGTTATGATGTAACTCTAATTGCATGCAATGCTAACGGCTGCGATACACTTGTGCTTTCAAATTTTATTCATGTTGATTCTATGCCGTCAATCAATTTAGGCAGTGATACTTTGATTTGTGATAATGATTCTGTTTTGCTTGATGCAGGTGCAGGATTTGCTTCTTATTTATGGAGTGACAATTCAACTACACAATCAATCTATGTTTCATCAGCAGGAAATTATGCCGTTCAGATTTCAAACGGTGGTTGTTTTACAACAGATACAATTGCTATATCAACACTTTCGTGTGCTGCAGCAGTTGCATTGCTTTCAAGTTCTGATACTTCTTTTTGCGAAAAGCTATGTATTGACTTTACCGATCTCTCAACAAACAACCCAACATCATGGCAATGGTTTTTTCCTGGGGCAGATAGTTTAACAAGCACGCTTCAAAATCCAACAAACATTTGTTATAACAATTACGGAAGTTTTGATGTAACACTAATTGCATGCAATGTCTTTGGTTGTGATACTTTGGTGTTAAGTAATTTTATTAATGAATACCCCACTCCCATTCCCACTATTATACAATCGAACGATACTTTGTTTTCATCGTTAGGTATTAGCTATCAATGGTGGAGTGTTGATAGCGGTTTAATAGCGGGAGCCAATAACAGTTACTACATACCAACTTATGGAGGAGGCTTTTTTGTTATCGTAACTGATACAGTTGGGTGTGATGGAACTTCTAATGTGATTACTATTACCGGATTAAAAGAATTGGCAATTGGCAATTGGCAATTAGCAATTGCGCCTAATCCTAACGATGGTAGTTTCTCCGTTTCGTTCAATCAACCGATAAAAAAGGATTATTCTATTCGTATCATTGATCCGATAGGAAAAATTCTAAGAGCTGAAAGCAAGAGTATCAATCAAAATAAAATTGATGTGGAAGTGGTTGATGCTGCGAAGGGAATTTATTTAATTGAAATAATTACAGGTGATGTGATTTACAATGCGAAGTTTGTAATAAGGTAAACTATTGAACTTGTGCACGCGATACAATCGCGCGCAAGTTCAAGTTGATCACTGATGGTAAAATTTACAGGCAAATTTTTATGAAGAAGTAAAGTTTATATACTTGCCACTTTTACTAACAAACCAACTTATGCCTGCCAGCTACATTATTATCATTTTTTTAATTGAAACATATTTATTAAGAATTATATTTGGCTATTGCTTATTTGTCTAATACTTAAACCCATTATCTCATGAAAAGGAATCACACAACAATTTATGCATTTACATTACTC
The DNA here is from genome assembly GCA_039931675.1 of Bacteroidia bacterium. GTDB lineage: Bacteria > Bacteroidota > Bacteroidia > AKYH767-A > OLB10 > JAEUTH01. The sequence goes on from JBDTRM010000030.1 coordinate 41,563, forward strand.
TTTTTTTTAAGCCCGTTTATAAAAGCTCAAACCCTGCGAAATGAGCAGGCCGACAAGCTTGTAAAGGGTGCGGAACTCGTTCAGGTGGACGAAAAAAGAAAAACAATTTCGTTCATTCGTTTAAGAGAACAGTCATTTGTACAAATGAGCAATCATTTGACCTGGTTAAAAAATGAAGCACTGCATTTACGTGCTGCGGATGACTTAAAACCCTATCGTGTTGAAAACGATCTAACAGGTTTTTCGCATTACCGTTACAAACAATCTTATAAAAATATTCCAGTGGAGTATGGTGTTTATTACGTGCACTGCAAAACAGGAAAAGTTGTTTCAGCCAATGGCGAATATTATGCGGCTATTAATATCAATGCGCAACCATCGCTTACCAAAGTTGCTGCTTTTACCCTTGCATTAAAATCAGTAAATGCAAAAGCGTATAAATCAGAACCTGGTTTCAACCTCACTACCATGAAAGACAAAGGTGAACTGATGGTTTTCCCTTTTAAGAATAACTACAGGCTTGCTTACAAATTTGATGTTTATGCAACAGCGCCTTTAAAGCGTGTTTACATTTATATTGATGCTCACACAGGTGAAAAGTTAGAAGAAACAAACCGCATTGAAACCACTAATACTACAGGAACGGCAGCCACAGCGTATAACGATACAGTTAGCATATCCACCGACAGTGTGAATGCAACATTATACAGGTTGCAAGAAACAGTAAGAGGCAATGGAGTTTTTACACGTAATCTCCAAAACGGAACAAGTTATGGCAGTGCTGTTGACTTTACTGATAATGATAACTTCTGGCACAACACAACTAACCAGGACAATTATGCCACCGATGCACACTTTGGTGCAGAAGCAACTTACGATTTTTATCTCAACAGTTTTGGCCGTAATTCTTATGATAATGCAGGCGCTTCAATAAACAGTTACGTGCATTATTCATCAGGTTTTGTAAATGCATTCTGGGATGGTACGCAAATGACTTACGGTGACGGTGATGGGATAGACTACACACCTCTTACCTCGCTTGATGTTGTAGGTCATGAAATTACACATGCTGTTACCGAGAATACTGCAGGACTCATTTATTCAAATGAGTCAGGTGCATTGAACGAATCATTCAGCGATATTTTCGGAGTTACTATTGACTATTATAAAAATTCTCTTACAGCAAATTTTTTGATGGGCGACCAGATAAATGTAAATGGAATTCCGTTTCGTAATATGGGCGACCCTAATCAATTTCAAAATCCGGATACGTATGGAGGTACATATTGGAATGCACCTAATGAAGTACATAACAACAGTGGTGTGCAAAACTTCTGGTATTACCTGCTAAGCCAGGGTGGAACAGGCGTGAACGACCTCGGCAATTCTTATTTGGTAAATGGTATCGGGTTAAATGATGCTATTGCCATTTCTTACCGCAGTTTGTCTGTTTATCTTACACCTAATTCCACTTATGCTGATGCGCGCACCTACTCCATTCAGTCGGCAGTTGATCTCTTTGGCAACTGCTCTGATCAAACTATACAGACCACCAATGCATGGTATGCTGTGGGTGTTGGTGGCGTTTTTTCAAATGCAGTAGTAGCAGGTTTCAATGCATCGCAAAATTATTTCTGCGTGCTTCCTGCTTCTGTTAATTTTATCAATAGCAGTATAAATTCAACTTCATATAGCTGGACATTTGGTGATGGAGGTACTTCTACACTTGCCAACCCATCATACACTTATAATGCAGCAGGAGTTTATACTGTTACCTTAATAGCATCGGGTATAGCAAGCTGTGCTTCAATTGATACCTTGACAATCACTAATTATATTAATGTAACCAACGGAGGCGGGCCGGTATCACCATCGTGCACACCTGCTACAATTTCTAACTGTTGTGGTATAGGTGTTACTAATTTTCTCTTTAATACTATTAATAAAACTTCGGGCAATGCATCCGAAGGTTACAAAGATTTTACCTGTAGCGATGCCACTACTATTACTGCCGGCAATCCCATACCTGTTACGATTACCACAGGCATCACAACTAACGAAAATGTTATGGTATGGATTGATTATAATAATGACGGGGTGTTTAATAACACTAACGAAAAGGTGTTTACTTCATTGAATAAATTATCGAACCACACGGGAATTATAAATACGAGTGTAAACGCAGTTCTTGATACGGCATTGCGTATGCGTGTAATTGATGAGAATATATCAAACACTATAACGGGAGCATGTTACAATCCGCAAAACGGGCAGGCCGAGGATTATACGGTAACTTTTATTGCCAATACATTGCCACCTGTAGCTGATTTTACAGCTAATACGGTAACTATAAATGCAGGTGGTTCAGTGCAGTTCACTGATCTTACAGTTAATGCACCTACCGGCTGGCAATGGAATTTCGCTGGTGGCACACCTTCCTCATCCATAATTCAAAACCCAACTGTTTTTTATAATGTTATAGGCGATTACACAGTTTCATTAACCGTTTCAAATTCATTTGGTGCTGATAGCATTACCAAAATAACATATATACATGTAGTTAACACGGTGAACTTATGCACAGGAATAACAACTACAACTGCCGTTAACGGACAGCTTTATGATTCAGGCGGACCAACCGGCTATTATCAAAACGGAGAAAACTGTTCGTTACTTATTGACCCGGGATGCGCTATCAGCATTTCACTTTCCTTCACTCAATTCAGTACTGAGAGCGGTTACGATTATTTATCCGTTTATGATGGTGTAAATACTTCTGGCACATTATTATTTAATAGTTCGGGAAGTTCACTGCCACCAACGTTAACTGCCAATTCAGGTACAATGTACATTGCATGGCACTCTGACGGTTCAGTTATTTCAACCGGTTATGAAGCCACATGGACCAGCGTGGTGGGTTCAGGACTACCGCCTGTTGCTGCTTTTACAGTGGCAAGCAATAATCCCCCGCTTAACACACCTGTTCAATTTACTGATCAAACAACTAATACTCCTCTATCCTGGTTGTGGGATTTTGGCGATGGCGGTTTTTCTGTTTTGCAAAATCCTGCTCATGCGTATATTACAACCGGTATCTACAATGCAACTCTTATTTCATTCAACTGCATATCATCTGATACTACAACTCAAACTATTACAGTACAGAGTGCTCCTATTATTTCTGCAATTCCTGATTCGTTTAATATAAGCCTTGCCTGTAGTGATTCTATAACTTTACCTATTACGATTTATAATACCGGCACAGGTGATCTTGTTTATTATATTGAGGGAAGCGGAAATGCGCTTTCAAAAGACACTACTGTTTTAGTTATACAGGAAACATCGGCATGGAATGTTTACATGCTTAATTTTTTACAAACTAATTATGGCATAACCCCAACAGTCATTACTTCATCTCAAATTGCCGCCACTGATTTTTCATTGTATAATATCATAATTACTGTTGGGGCGCAATCAACTTCATATTATGCTGATATTTCGAATAACAAGACAAAGTTTGAAACATTTGTTGCAGATGGAGGAATTCTGCAATATCAAATGGCAACCTACAGCGGAACATCAAATGTCAATCTTGTGGGTGGTGCTGTAATGGCTTATGGAAATGCAGAAAATCAAAATACAGGATTGCTTCCTGCACATCCTATTCTTAACGGCATATCAAATCCGCTTAACGGAAATTTTGCCAATCATTGTTATCTGAGCAGTGTTCCTGCGGGAGCAGATGTAATCACAGAAACTGCACTTTCATCATCGCCCACCACCATTGAATATAATTATGGCAGCGGTCTTGTAATAGCTACAGGAATGACGTGGGAGTTTCTTTATAATAATGGCACATTTAATACTACCAATATGTTGCCTAATTCAATAGGATATATATTTTCTAAAATTGCAACATTGTCTGATTGGATTTCTATACCGGCTACTGCTGATACTTTAAGCCCGGGCGATTCAACTATCGTGTATGTTACATTCAACTCAACAGGCTTAAATGCAGGAGTTTATACCGGTCAGATTATTGTGAACTCTAATGATCCTTTGAATCCTGCTCTTTCAATACCATGTACATTAACCGTAAGCGGACCTGCTGAAATTGCAATGTCTGACACCTGCCTGAATTTTGGTTCGCTCACACAATTTACTTCAGCTACCGACACTGTAAAAATTTACAACAATGGCTGTGATACTCTCCATATAACAAGCATGTCAACATCAGCAGGAGAATACACTTTCACCCCTGCAACTGTTGATGTTGCACCTGGTGATATTGGGGATATTGCAGTAACTTTTTCCCCTATGGGTATAGGTAGTGTAAGCGCCACACTTTCCATTTATAACAACGCTGCTGATACCACCATTTGTTTAAGCGGAACAGGATTAGAAGCACCTATTATTTATGTTACTCCCGATTCATTTAATGTATCATTGAATGCGTGCAGCGATTCAATAACACTTCCGATGTACATTAAAAATACCGGGGGCAATATTCTTAACTTTCAAATAAACGGATCATACTTTACGAATGACAGCGTAAATGTGCTTGCATTTAATTATGGTTCGGATCTTACCACTGAGTATCCAAATACTATTGCTGCGCTTAACCAGTATTTTACGAAATTCAAATTAACACAGTTTAGCCAGACAACACCGGCTGCACTGCAGGCTGCATTAAGCGGGATGGATGTAATGCTGATGACTGAACAGGAAAGCAATTCAACCACCATCTATACAGCCCTTGCAACTGTAGTTCAGAATTTTGTGAGTTCGGGAGGAACGGTTATTGTCTGTGGCTCGGGAACAGGATTTGCTGACAGGATGTATGATCTGGGATTGTTTACAGGAAGTTACCAGAGTTTTGCAACCGGTTCAGTTTTAAACGTGTTAGATACCACCGATGCAATTACCGATGGATTGCCGTTATCTATAATTGCACCTGATGCAACATTTTATCATAACATAACGAATACAGATAAAACCAAGTTAGTTGATTATTCAGGATATGATGTTGTTACCTATCGTCATATAGGCAGCGGCACCGTAATTTATATTGCATTTGATTATTATGCTTATGATAATAATTCAGCACGTTTAATTGCCAATTCAGTGCAGTATAGCGGCATTACTTCAACACCACCATGGCTTCAGATTTCATCTTACATTGATTCACTTGCCGGTGGCGACTCAACTCTTGTTTATGTAACATTTTACAGTGGCGGCTTATCGGGTGGTACTTACCAGGGCAATATCATCATTAATTCAAATGATCCTTTGAATCCATCTGATACAATTCACTGCACACTTAATGTTGCCTTTAATCCATGTGCTGATTTTACTTTTTCTGCTCAATCAGTTTGCAGCGGAATAGTTCAGTTTAATGATAGCGTTATTAATGCTCCAACCTCATGGCAATGGACATTTGGTGATGGAGGTACCTCAACTATTGCAAACCCTCTACATACTTACACTGCTGCAGGTATCTACAACGTTCAATTGGTTGCTTGCAATGCTATAGTCTGTGACAGTATCATTAAGCAGGTGGTGATTGCTTCAGCAAACGCGCCATTAAATGCATCATGCAGCCCGGTTACAACAGGTTATTGCTGCAGCATGGGCATATCGCATGTAGTGTTTAATACTATCAATCAAATAAGTGCCGATGGTTCGGCAGGCTATGAAGATTTTTCATGCACCAACACTACGCTAATGGTAGGAATTTCATATCCTATAACCGTTACAACAGGTAATCAATACTATGAAAATGTTAAAGCATGGATTGATTACAATAACAATGGAATATTTGAAGCTGCTGAATTGGTGTTTACATCACTCAATCACTTAATAACTCATACAGGAAATATTACTATTCCGGGCTCTGCTACTATCAATACACCTTTGAGAATGCGGATTGGCTCTGACTATTACAGTAATTCTACACCATCGCCATGCACAGATGTTCAATATGGACAGTTTGAAGACTATGCTGTTTATATTCAGACAAACAGTTTACCTCCGGTTGCTTCTTATACTTCGGCAATAACAAATGCATGTGCAGGCACTGTTCAGTTTACTGATAACTCCACCAATACACCTACCTCATGGTCATGGACATTTGGTGATGGCGGCACCTCTACGTTGCAAAGTCCGTTATATCAATACCTCCTCCCAGGCACTTATAATGTAACCTTAATGGCAACTAATATTTACGGCAGCAATTCATATTCTCAAACCATTACAGTAAATCCTTTTAATGCATCATTTACAGTTACAGGAAGCTTAGTGATGAATCAGCCGCTTAATTTTACTGGAACAGCACCGGGCGCAACAACATGGGCATGGAATTTTGGTGACGGATATCTTGCCAACATTCAATCACCTTCGCACACTTACACCTCAGCAGGAACTTATATTGTCAGCCTCACAGTTACAAGACCGGGTTGCACGTTTACTGTTTACGATACATTGGTAATTGTGCCTGTTGGTATTGATGAGATTTCTGATGTTCAATCATTACTCATTAATCCCAATCCGTTTAATGAGCAAACGCAGTTAAGTTACGTACTCGGGAAAAATGAAACAGTAACCATTGAGATATACGATGTAGTAAGTAAAAAAATATCAACGATTGTGAATAATGAAAAACAAACTTTTGGAAAACATCTTTACAGCATCATGTTGGAGCAGCAGGGTGTTTATTTCGTAAGAATTGTAATTTCAGATAAGCAATCAATAAGGAGAATTGTAAAAATTCAATAGTATAGAACTTCTTCTTTCAACTTTACAATTACAAAGTTGAACACCCAAAGTTTTTGTCCCGATGAAATACTTTCGGAAAGTTCATTCAACTTTCCGAAAGTTACCGGCAAACGAGTGAAACCAGGAGTTGAAAGAGCACACATCAAATTTTAAGAATGACAGAAAATTCAGCATTTGTGCAAAAATTTTTTAAACCTGTTGATTCATTCACTGTAGAATGTTTTCTGCGATTTTTCGGTGTGATCATCCTTATCCAGGTTTTCAGCTTTGTAAGTCATAATTTTATTGAACAGGGAATTATTGCTCCACGGCTTTTATTTACCTATGATTTTTTTGAGTTTGTAAAACCATTGCCGGCAGCCGTAATGAAGCTGATGATGCTTTTAATTTTTGCATCCGGCATCCTTTTAATAATTAATAAATTCAGAAAAATTGGACTGCTTATTTTTATCGTTTGTTTTTCATATTTTTTCCTTTTAGAGAAAAGCTATTACAACAACCACTTTTATTTATTCATACTAATTGCTTTTATTTTTCTTTTTTATGACTCTGTTACTGATCACTCCACAAATAAAAAATTAATTCCTTATTGGCTTTTGCTTTTGCTGCAAATTCAAATTGTAATTGTTTATTTCTACGGAGGCATTGCCAAATTAAATCATGACTGGATTTTCGATCAGCAGCCATTGCGAATACTGCTTGAAGGCACAAAGAAAAATGCCTTGCTGCCTGATTTAAACGGCAGCACATTTGCATTATACCTGTTGACTTATGGAGGATTGTTTTACGATCTGTTTGTTGGTTTTATGCTATGGTTTAAGCGAACAAGAAAATTTGCAATCATCGTTTCCATAATCTTTCACCTGAGCAATTTTTTTCTTTTCAACTTTGGCGAAAGCAGCGACATCGGGGGATTTCCGGTTTTTATGATTGGCTCATTGTTGTTATTTACTGATGCTGAATTTGTTCGCAATAAACTTTCACAGGTTATTCCATCGCTGAAAAATACAGTGCCGCATAAAAAACAAAAACATCAAGCCCAACCCGAAATAAATTTTTCAAAAAAAAGGAATACAGTTTTAGCCTGCATTTCAGTTTATCTTGCATTTCAATTGTTATTTCCGCTAAGACATTGGCTCTACAAGGGAAACACAAGCTGGACAGCAGAAGGCCACAGGTTTGCATGGCGAATGAAAATCCACAGTAAAAAATCGAACATAAAATTTTATCTCAAACCATCTGAAAAAGACTCCACACAGGCTATAGACTTAAGCAGGATAATAAACAACATGCAGGAATATAACATGGGTGAAGATCCGGTAATGATTTTACAGTTTGCGCAATTCCTCGGCAACGAATTAAACAAATCAGGTTATCCCAACGCAAAGGTTTTTGCAAGTGCAAAAGTTTCGCTCAATGGTAAACCGTTTTATGCCGTGGTTGATTCAACAGTCAACCTTCTCACCTTATCGCATAATAAATTAGGCAGTAATGATTGGATTCTTCCTTTTCCTGAATATTAAAACTTACTAAGTATTCAATAATTTCTATGTTTGCGCTTATACTGAAAGATATCCGTAAACAAAGCAAAAATCATATTAAGTAAAACTAAAACAGAATAATGTTTGACAACCTGCAATTAAAACTTGCATCGCTTTTATATCAAAATGCTTTTCCTGTTTACAGGAAGTTGTATTTCGGCTTTAAAAACAAGAAGGATGCTTACAACCTATTGCTTGCTTCAAAATTGATAAAGCCGGGTGCTAATGTTTTAGATATCGGTGCTAATGTAGGTTTTTACGGTCGACATTTTGTTAAATGTGTTGGTTCAACCGGCCATGTTTATTGCTTTGAACCTGATGTAATTAATTATAAACATTTGCAACATGAATTGAAAGGGTTTTCAAATGTTACACTATTACAAAAAGCAGTAGCTGCCGAAAGCGGATCACTTACTTTATATACGTCTGATCTGCTCAATATTGATCACCGTACTTATGAGCCTGAACATTACAGCGAAAAGTATTCGGTTGAAAAAATTTCGATAGATGGGTTTGTTAATGACAAATTCAAAGTTGATTTTATCAAGATGGATATACAGGGTTTTGAAATGGATGCATTAAAGGGAATGACGGAAACTTTAAAAGCCAATCGTGAAATTGTGTTACTTACGGAATTCTGGCCTTATGGTTTGCAGGCAGCAGGCAGTTCAGCAACAGCAGTGTTCGATTTTTTAAAGCAATTAGAGTTTAATATTTATAAAGTGGCCGATAATAAATTAAGTAAGTTGACAAGAGAAGAAGTAGCAGTGATGAAGGTTGAGTTTTTAAGTGATACCAATGTTTTAGTGAGCAGAGGACGATTGACCGAAGACCATTGACAATTGATGTAACATTGAACAAAAAATGAAAAAGCGATTAGAAAACGAAATAGCTCATGGAAAAAAACTTTTAGCAGAAGGCGCTGAGAGTATCTGGAACTGGGAAAGCCCTGCAGGAAAGAAACGTGCAAACAGGCGTGCCGATTTTTTTATTGACCTTGCCAAAGTAAAGAAAGGCGATAAGGTGCTTGAAATAGGCTGCGGTACAGGTTTGTTTACACGTAAATTTTATAACGCAACCAAAGCAGACATTACTGCAATAGATATTTCAGAAGATCTTTTAGAAGAAGCGCGAAAACTTTTACCTGAAGCCGATTTTAAAGTTGACGATGCCATGCACCTGAGTTTTAAAGACAACACTTTTGAAGTTGTTTTTGGAAGTTCAGTTTTACATCATCTTGAATTTGATGCTTCGCTCAATGAAATTATTCGCGTGCTCAAACCGGGAGGCCGTATGATTTTTGCCGAACCTAATATGATCAATCCGCAAATATTAATTCAGAAAAATATTCCTTTTATAAAAAAATGGTTGGGCGATTCGCCTGATGAAACTGCAATAGTGCGCTGGAGATTTTCAAAATTACTCGTAAGCAAAGGTTTTAAAAATGTTGTGATTTTCCCTTATGATTTTCTGCATCCTTTTGTTCCTGAATTTCTGATCAGGGTAGTTGACAACATTGGTAAGATGATAGAGAAAATTCCTTTGGCAAAGGAAATTGCGGGGTCGGTTATCATTTATGCGGAGAAATAGATTTTTATGATTCGAACTACTTATTCACGATAAATTTCTTTTAAAAAAAATCATCTATAAAAAATTCTTAAGCCAGCTTTCATCAACGGGCTGAAGCCATTTACTTTCAAGATCGGCCTTGGTTTCAATAAGATTATTAAACACATTGATTTGATTAAGGTCAGTTGATTTCAATTCTTTGGCTATGTTATGCAAATGCATAATCTGTAATTCATTGTTATTTTTTATTGCCACATTCATACGATTAAGCAATTCTATTTTAAATAAATTTTCCATTTGCTTTATGAAGCCAAATGCTTTGTCAATAGAGCAACCGCTTGCATCATTTACATTTTCATCCACAGCCAGCACTAAAAATAAATTGTGAAATATTTCAAAGCCTGCATGAAGTGTTTGTTTATGCGCAGTCCAGTTATTTACAAAATCATAGGCAAGCGTTTTAATCTGTTCGATTTCATCATATTCTAAAAAACGATTGCATTGGTAAATCCAGATGCGGGATGACGGAGATAAATCTTTGAATGGGATTAGCATGTTGGGTATTGTGTGTTAGTTATTGAGGAGTCCGTCATTGCGAGGAACGAAGCAATCTGCCGGATGTATTAATCTTTATTTTTTGTGAAAGAGCTAAAATTCTAAACCTGCTAATGAATATCGTTTTAATCTGAAAAGATTGCTTCGTTCCTCGCAATGACGGTTCGAAGCCAATCATGAATTCGTGCCAAAAGTAGTAATAAGAAAAACGTATTCTTCACTAAAACAACTTTTAACTTTGATTCTATTAATTACATTTGTCGTCATACATTAAAAATCTATATCGCTATGGTTATTAAAAAACTTATTTTGAGCGCAACATTAGTTGCTTTGTTTTCTTCGGCATTCGCACAGGAAGAACAGATTTACAAGAGTATTGAAAACTCTAAAGAATATATAAAAAACAAGGATTACAGATCGGCAGCAGGTTCTTTGCAGGAAGCTATTAACAGAATTAACGATATTATCGGAGCACAGATTTTAGCGGGACTTCCTAAAACGTCAGTTGGTTTCAATGCCGATATGCAAGGCGACCAGGTTACAAGTCTTGGTACCATGATGGGTGCAGGCATGGTGATTACCCGCAATTATGTTGATGAAAAAGGCCGCATCATGTCAATTCAAATTACACCTAACTCTCCTTCGCTCGAATCGCTCAATACTTTTCTTGATAATCCTGATACTTATGGTAAGGATAACGATGCAGGAAAAAGCATGAAGATAGGGAAGTTTAAAGCGCTGTTCAGATTTACAAAAGGTGAAAATGATGAAAGCAGCAATGGTTATTTACAAATGCCTTTTTATACTTCTGTTCTTGTTTTCCAGGGAAGCAATTTTAAAACCGAAGAGGACTTTACAAACATGGTGCAGTCAATCAACTTTGATAATCTTGCTAAAGCAATGGGTTATGTAAAAGAAGGAGAGAAATAAAAATTTTCTGTTTCATAGAAATAATAAAGAGCCGTTTCAAAATCTGATTTTTGAAACGGCTTTTTTGTTGACACAAAATTTACAGTTTGTTTTTATTACAGGTTATTTCCCTGCCCTCGCTTCAGCATAATTTTTAAAAAACAAAGGAATAGTTTCAATGCCTTTAAGGAAATTGAAAATGCCATAATGTTCATTAGGTGAGTGGATAAGATCGCTGTCTAAACCAAATCCCATGAGTACACTTTTCAAACCCAATTCTTTTTCGAACAAGGCCACAATCGGAATACTGCCGCCACCGCGTGTGGGTATTGGCTTTTTGCCAAATGTAGTTTCCATTGCGCGTGCTGCTGCCTGGTAAGCTTCGCCTTTGGTATCAGTAAGGTAAGGTTGTCCACCATGATGTGGTGTTACTTTTACTTTTACAAACTTTGGTGCAACGCTTTCAAAATACTTAGTGAACAGTTCAGTGATTTTATCAGAGTTTTGATTGGGCACCAAACGCAAAGAAATTTTTGCATAAGCTTTTGATGGCAATACAGTTTTGCTGCCTTCGCCTGTATAACCGCCCCATATACCGTTTAACTCTAATGTGGGCCGCGTGCCTGTGCGTTCAAGCGTGGTGTAACCTTCTTCGCCACGTACATCGGCTATGCCAAGGTCTTTTTTGTATTCTGCAAGATCAAAAGGTGTCTTGGCTAATTCATCACGTTCTTCCTGTGTAAGGATTATCACATCATCATAAAAACCCGGAATGGTAATATGTTGCTTGTTATCCTTCATAGCAGCTATCATTTCGCAAAGCACCTGTATCGGGTTAGCAACTGCACCTCCGTAAACACCTGAATGTAAATCGCGGTTTGGGCCTGTCACTTCTACCTCAACATAACTCAATCCGCGTAAGCCTACATCAATTGAAGGCAAATCATTTGCAAGTATTGAAGTATCAGAAATTAAAATAATATCACCTTTTAAACGCTCGCGGTTGTTGCGAACAAATTCTCCGAGATTTGATGAGCCTACTTCTTCTTCGCCTTCAATCATAAATTTTACATTGCAATGGAGTGTGTTGGTTTTCATCATCAGTTCAAATGCTTTGATGTGCATATATACCTGTCCCTTATCATCGCATGAACCGCGTGCATAAATTTTTTCGTCTTTAATAACAGGTTCAAAGGGAGGTGAATCCCAAAGGTTAAGCGGGTCAGGAGGTTGCACATCATAGTGCCCGTAAACAACCACTGTTGGTAACTTTGCATCCACCATTTTTTCTCCATACACAATCGGGTGTCCTTTTGTGGGACAAATTTCAACTTTATCAGCACCGGCATCTTTGAGCTTATCCGCAACAAATGCGGCTGCACGGGCTACATCGCCTTTATATTTCGAGTCGGCACTTACTGATGGTATTCTTAATAACTCCATTAACTCCTCTAAAAACCTGTCATGGTTTTTGTTGATATATTCCTTAATTTGTTCCATAAAATTATTTTTAGTTTTGGGCGAATGTAATGGAAATAGAAATTGACAAACAGACATTTAATAATAAGATAAAAAATCGCATATTGCATTGCTCTTAAACCTGCACTATATTTGTCGCTTGCATTGCCCCATGAAGCATTGAGATTACACACATGAAAAAAAATATTATTACGCTTATCCTCTTACTGGCAACAGTTAAAATCTATGCTCAACCGGCAAATGATGACTGCCAGTATTCACAGGCCATACAGATTCCCCAAAGTGGTAGCATTTGCTTTACAACCACCAATACAGGTGCTACACCAGATGCAGTTGCCCCTAACGGATGTAATGGCCCCACAGGTGGCAACGAAGTTTGGTTCAGCTATATCGTTACCGGTACTCAAAATAGCATTACTGTAAATCCTTCAGGTGGAACTCCGGCACAATTTGTTGCTATTACAGTTCCCAATGGTGGCTGTGGTTCGGCTGTACCGCTTATCTGCAATGCTGCCGCTGCAGCGGGAGGCCCGGCTTTTGTTAACTTTTCATTACCCGTTGGTACACAGGTTTGGTTTGAAGTTACAGCACTTGGCGCTGATGGTGGTTTTGATATTTGTATAAATTCAGTAAGCAATGTTCCGTCTTACTCAGCAAGCGTGGGTGATTCATGTTTCACAGCAATCAGGCTTTGCAATAAGCAATCGTTCACGGGTACACCTCCATTTCCTATATTTTCCAATTCAGGTCAGCAGATAAGCTGCTATGCATTTCCTGCTGCATACCTAAGTGACATCTGGTATAAATTCACTGTTGGTAAGTCAGGTACATTGGGTTGGATATGCACCCCGCAGCTTGGTTTGGATATAGATTGGGAAGTGCTTGATATAACTGCAGGTTGCCCTGGTCTTCTTCCTGCTTTGTGTTGCAATAACATTTACAATGGTGCGGGTGGAGATCCTACCGGTATGGATGCATCATCAGGCACGCCTTGTGGTGGCGCAAGTCATATTGTAACACCTGTAAATGTTGTAGCAGGTAACACTTATGCAATACATTTGAATTATACCAATGCTTCATTGAATACATTTACAATGACCTTCAGCGGTACTTTTGAAATTGCACCTTTTCCTGACTTTACAGTTGATAATCCGACAGGTTGCGCACCTTTAGTAACTGACTTTACAGATGCAAGTTTTGCCGCAAGCAGTTATAACTGGTCTTTCGGTAACGGAAATACATTTGTGGGAAGCAATCCTGCACCTCAAAATTATGCGGTTTCCGGAAATTATTTGGTAGGTCTTACAGTAAACAATGCTGCAACAGGATGCGTTAATGCTACATCGCAAACAGTAACAATTGATGCAGCACAAACTTCAACTTTTACCGCATCACCCGCCACAGTATGCGTTAATTCAAATACTACAATTACTTACACAGGCACAGGAAGTGCAAGTGCAACCTATAACTGGAATTTTAACGGGGGTACTGTTATGAGTGGCAGCGGCCAGGGTCCTTATGATGTGCAATGGGCAACAGCGGGAACGAAAACAGTTACTCTTACAGTTACACAAAACGGATGCACTTCAACTGCCACTAATGTAAATATTACTGTTAATGCGCCTCCATCCACAACATTTAACATGCCTGCAAACGCATGCACGGGCGATACAATTCTAATAAACTATTCCGGAACCAATGCAAGTTCATTTGCGCAGTATTACTGGAATTTCAGCAATTCATTTTTGATTTCAACAAACGGAACAGATACCTTTTATGTGGTTTGGAATAACCCCGGGTTAGATAGTGTAAATCTCCAGATAGATGACCAGGGCTGCCTTTCCACTCCACCCGGCACAACTCATTATATTACCATAACTACAAGACCTACTTCAACATTTACATTAACCGATACAATATGCTCAAGCCAGCAGGCTATTGCAGTTTACACAGGTACAGGCGCAGGAAGTGCAACTTATAACTGGAATTTCGGAACAGGTGTAGCCGTGCCAGGTGGTACTGTGGCAGGACCACAAAATATAACGTACGCCACACCGGGTTATCATAACATATCTTTAATAGTCAATGAAGCGGGATGTCTTTCAGCAGCAAGCGATGACAGTGTTTTTGTAGTTTATGCACCAACTTCAACATTTACAGTAAGTGATGACAGTTTATGTGGTAATGAAACTGCTGTGATTACCTATACAGGAACAGGAACTGGTGCCGCAGTTTTTAACTGGAATTTTAATGCAGCAAATATTATCTCAGGTTCAGGCACAGGTCCTTATACAATTGATTACCCTGCGGCCGGATTAAATTACATTACACTTGATGTAAGTGAAAATGGATGCACATCATTGATAAAAAAAGATTCGATTGTTATTGCAGATGTTCCTGTCGCCAATGCGGGAACAGATGTGACCTATTGTGCCGGTGACAGTGCTTTGGTTGGTACTGTGGCTGTAGTCGGTTATCAATATGCATGGAGCCCTGCTACCGGAGTTAACCATCCGACCTTTGCCATTCCTTATGCAATTATTGGCAATACCGGAACTACTGTTAAATCAGTTGACCTTATACTTACAGTTACTAATCTGTTCTGCGTTGATAAGGACACCGTTAATGTAAAAGTATATCCAAAGCAAAATGCAGTTATAACTGTTACACCAGGGCTTACCCAATGTCTGGATGTAAATCATTTTAATTTCACTAATAATGCCACCACTATTCCAGGTGGTGCTTTCAATTGGAATTTTACACCTGGAGCAAGCACAGTAACCGCTACAACATCAACAGTAAATAATATTACTTATTCAACTCCGGGAAATTATTTAGTGTCGTTGATTACTTCATCGGCCAATTGCCCTAACGATACTGATAAGGTAACGCTTACCATAAACGATGTTCCTCATGCAGGTTTCTTTGCCGACACTTTGATCGGCTGCCCGCCACTAACTGTAAACTTTACTGATACATCTACCATAGTTCCCGGTTCCACCTACTTCTGGGATTTGGGCAATGGCACTACATCAACATTTGCCGGTGACACCGCTGCTGAATATACAACCGGTGGAAGCTATAATGTTTCTCTTACTATTACTTCGCCTGCCGGCTGTTCGTCAGAAGCAAGCCACAATAATTTAATTACAGTTACTGATCCGCCACAGGCTTCGTTTATAGCTGATCCTATTGTAACCACAGTGCTTCAACCGGTGATAAATTTTACAAGTACATCTACAAATACCGATACGTGCTTATACCTTTTTGGTGATGGTGGCACATCATCAGATTGTGCAACTAAATATGCATACTCAGATACAGGTACCTATTTAGTAACACTGATTGTATCTAATGCCGGAGGTTGCAGTGACACTGCTTATGAAACAGTAACGGTGAACGATTTTTATACACTTTATTTTCCCAATTCATTTACACCTAACAGAGATGGTGTGAATGATTTATACAGCGTAACAGGTTTTGGTGTGCAAACTTTTAAGATAAGTATTTTCAACAATCACGGTCAAGATATATTTGAAGCCAATAACATCAATTTTACATGGGATGGCACTGATGTTAACGGTGACAAAGTGCCCGAAGGTTATTACGTTTACAAAGCAGAAATACGCGATGTGCTTGGAAAGAAACATGAAAAAACCGGTGGCATTGTGGTATTAAGATAATGATGATTTAAGAAGATGTGAGCCTATAAGATTTACATTCAACAACTAACAAATTCAAATAAAAATGCCCTGGAATATTCCGGGGCATTTTTATTTATAGCTGTTATTCAAAAATTACTTTGCAACAGTTGCAGCTTTTCCTTTAATCACTTTTACCAGTTCCACATCAAACACCAATGGTGATGACGGTGGAATAACCGGTGGATAACCCTGGGCACCGTAAGCCAGTGATGATGGAATGATCAATGTTGCCTTGCCACCTTCTTTCATCATTTTAAATGCCTGCTCCCAGCCCGGTATTACCTGCATTTGTCCAAGAATAAAGGTTATAGGACCTCCGCCTCTTGCTGATGCATCAAATACTTTTCCATCTAAAAATTTTCCTTCATAATTTGCTTTTACTGAATCACCATCCATAGGTGAAACGCCTGTTCCGGCAGCAGTTTCAATATAATACAAACCATTTTCAGTTGGTGGTATAGTGATATTATTTTTCGCAATGTACTCGTCCAACTTTTTCTTCTCGCCACCTTTCAGCATGGTCTCACGCTGCGCTTCGCTCATGATGCTGTGCATTTTTACTTCAAATTTTATTTTGTCACCTTTTTTGAAAAATGGCGGTAGTTCCTGCCCGTTAAGTGTTTTTGTAAAAAACGAATCGGCCGATGCTATAAATGTTGCACTATCGCCTGCACTCAGCAACATCATGCCTTCTTCAATGCAACCTTTGCAGGTAGGTTTCGAAAGTTTTACAACTGCTCCTGTATCGCGTGTTACCGATGAAAAGAAAACCGAATCGCTGTCATTTTTCACTTTTTTATAAATAATATCGCAACGCATAATGTCGCCTTCTTTAGGTTTAGGGCCACTGTTACCGGTATAAATTTTATACTCTAATCCGCCTTCAGTTTTCTGGAAGCCCTTCTTGCACGATGCCATGAAAATTGCAGCCACTACAACTCCAAGGTAAATAAATGATTTTTTCATTTTCTGATTTTTGATTTTTTAATTTTTATTGATTGTTATTTTTATTTCGTTTTCCTTTTAATGTCCTTTAACTCAAGCGTACAATATATAGTACTCTCCATTGGGATTTTATTTTGATCGCCCGATAATCCGTAAGCAAGATGCACAGGCAAAACCAATTGCGCTTTATCTCCCTTACGCATCAACTGTACAGCCTCATGTATGCCATTGGGTACTTCTCCTTCTTCCACTTTAAAGCTCATCAAGCCTACACTATCGCTACTGTAACATAATGTGCCATTCAATAAGTAAATATCATATTTCAATATCACCACATCCCCGCTCTCTGCCTTTTCGCCTTTATTATCTGATTCAATTTTATACCGCAAACCCGTTGCAGATTTTTGCATCTCATAATTATGCCTCGCTATAAAATCGTCAATCTCTTTGGATTCATCTTTTACAAATTGCTTATGCGCATTTACGAGATTATCACTGAGGTGCGATTGCTTTTCGGCAAATTGTTTTGTTTGGTCATCATTGCCACAAGCAGTGAATAAAGTAATTAGCAGGCTCGTCATTGCGAGGCACGAAGCAATCTTTCGCTGGGGAATAGTTACCGATGTAACAATATTATTTCGTAAACCAAAAAGAGATTGCTTCGTTCCTCGCAATGACGAACCACAAACCGCAAACCACAAACCACAAACTTCAAACTTCAAACTTAACGCCATCATTTCGTCAACTCTTTTTTATAAAAGGGCAGCAAAGCTAAAAATTTTGCAACTGTTTCATCCAAAGAGTTGAGGCTTTTTCCACCGGCTGCATTTTGATGACCGCCACCGCTGAAATGCTCTGCCGCAAGCTCTTTAACAGAAAATTCACCTTTGGAACGAAAAGAAATCTTGATCATATTTTCATGTTCACACATAAAAACAGCCATGCGTATTCCTTTTATTCCTAAAGCATAATTTACAATTCCTTCTGTATCGCCTGTCTGGTGTTTATATTGATAGAGTTCTTTTTTACTCACCACTATATAGGCAGCATTATATTCATTAAGTACCGTAAGCTTATCCTTCAAGCAGAAGCCAAGAAAGTGGGTGCGATTAGCCGAAAAATTATCATAGATGGCTTCGTGAATTTTATTGGGTACAACACCAGAATCTAATAAATCGGCAATGATGCGATGCACATCACTGGACGTGGAAGAAAAACGAAATGAACCTGTATCAGTCATGATGCCTGCATAAATATTTTCGGCAAATGCTAACGTGGGGCGATACGAAGCATCAATGGCTTTTGCAAAATGATAAATAAGTTCTGATGTTGAAGACGCCTGCGAATAGGAAAAAGTAATGTCGCAAAACCCACTGGGCTGCAGGTGATGATCAATCATAATTTTAAATGCCGTGGTTGCACGCAACAAGCTTTCCATTTTCTCAACCCTGCGTTCATCATTAAAATCAAGCATAAAAATTATTTCGGCTTCGCTTAATACTTTTTCAGTTACTACAGGATCAAACTCAAAGTTAATTACCGTTTCATCGCCCGGCATCCATTTTAAAAAATCAGGATAATCACTGGGCGC
>JBDTRM010000031.1:0-33496 GCA_039931675.1 Bacteroidia bacterium
CCATTGCCACCATCAAAATAGAATCATCGGTTTGATACGATAATAAATCCTGGTTAAGAAAAGCAATGGAAAGATCTCTGCGGCCGCTTATCTCGCCCGAAGCAAGTTGATATTCACCGTTAATGATGCGCAGCAATGTTGACTTACCGGTGCCGTTTGCACCAATCAAACCGATTTTTTCGTTGGGCTTTATGTGCCAGAAAGCATCCTGGTATAAAGCCCGTGAACCAAACTCAAAAGTGATATTATTTAAAACAAGCATTAATTAAATGGGATTAAAAATGTGTGGGATGTTTTTTTACTAAGGTTTTCCTTGCTGCGGTGTAACCCCAACCCTAAAGGGAGTCCGTCCTTATTTCTGCAAGCGATTTGTTGACGGACTCCCTTTAGGGTCGGGGTTCTTCGATTAGATTAATGTACATGCAACTCAATTTAATTTGAAATTACCTCTTCTTCGTTCTTTTTCTTTCATGATCAAACTAAGTTCGCGGCCGGTTTGTCCTTTTACCGAAGTATTTTCTTTTGCGCGTCTGAAAAGATATGGCATCACTTCGCGCACAGGACCATAAGGAACATATTTGCAAACATTATAGCCTGCTTTGGCAAGATTATAACTTATGTGATCGCTCATGCCAAGCAGTTGCGAAAACCAAACATGATTGTGATTTTTTTGAATATGTTTTTCATCCAGCAACTGAACTAAATACATAGAACTTTTTTCATTGTGTGTTCCTGCACATACTGCAATTTCTTCAACATGATCAATGCAAAATTCCAGCGCTGCATTATAATCACGGTCTGATGAAGCCCTGTCGGGCTGAATAGGTGACGGATAGTTGCGTTCAATTGCACGGGCACGTTCCTTTTCCATATAAGCGCCACGCACTAATTTAACACCGAACATATACCCCTTTGTTTTTGCACGTTCATAAGAGCTTTTCAAATATGCGAGACGGTCAGAACGGTATAACTGGATTGTATTAAAAACAATTATATTTTGCTTGTTATATTTTTCCATCATTGAATCAGCAAGTTCGTCTATTGCATTTTGCAGCCAGCTTTCTTCAGCATCAATAAAAATGCGAACATTATTTTTTGCTGCTTTAGCGCAAATCATTTCCACACGTTTTACCGTGTGATCCCATTGCACACTATCTGTTACATCTAACATGGAGCGGCTGCTTATTTTTTCGAGCACATCAAGCCGCGCTATACCTGTAGTTTTGAAAACACAAAATGGAATATTCGGATTGTTGGTTGCCTTATCAATCGTCTTCATAATTTCAGCAGCAGTTGCATCAAAGTTTTCTTCGCTTTCCTTTCCCTCAACAGAATAGTCAAGTATGCTGCCAATTCCCCGTTCATGCAGGCGGCTAACAGTTTCCCGGCAATCGTCAATGGTTTCGCCTCCCACAAACTGTTTAAAGATGGTAGTTTTAACCAAACTGTTAATGGGCAGATGTAAAGCCAGCGATATTCGCGTAAGCGGCTCCATCATGGCTACCAGCATATTACTGTTAATGGCTTTGAACAACATGTATGCACGATTAAGATCTGTGCTCGACTTGCCTGCAAAAGCATTTTCGATATTGTCAAATGAAACTTGCGGTTCGGGATCCATAATGTTTGTTTCCATCTTAAATTCCTTTTGCCGCGAAGATACAATTTTGCTGCAAAGGGCAATTGTCGGTGGTGGAATTTTAAATCATATCTTTTGAGTAGTATTTATGAAGCATTAATGCGGAAATTAATTTGAAAACAATCTTCCAGCTTTCCTGCTTTGCTCTTATCTTGCCCACTTAAACTATTAGTTATGAAAAGCCATCTTCGACTTTTTGATACACTTATTTATACCGGGGACGATGCCTTGATAAAGTTAGAACATCATATTCAAAAAAAATTCAGCACTTCAACCAAAATTATTCTTGTTGATGAAAATACTTTGGTAAAGTGCTTCCCCTTAATTTTGAAGCAATGCAGGAGTTTAAAAAGTGCTTTGGTAATTGAAATGAAAAGTGGCGAACAGAATAAAACATTTGAAACCGCATTAAATATATGGCAACAGTTAGCCGAAAATTTTATTGACAGGAATGCACTATTGATTAATTTAGGTGGAGGAGTTGTTAGCGACATTGGTACTTTTTGCGCTTCAACTTACTTACGTGGAATATGTTTTATTAATGTTCCAACTACTTTGACGGCAATGGTTGACGCAGCTATAGGAGGTAAAACAGGTATTGATTTTAAGAACCTGAAAAATTTTATCGGAACCTTTGCTCATCCTGATTCCGTTTTTATTTGTCCCCGGTTTCTTAAAACACTTGATGAACGGAATTTAAAATGCGGCTTTGCAGAAATGGTCAAACATGCATTGGTAGCTGATGAAAAGTTGTGGGAAAAATTTAGCCGGGCAACATTTGAAGAATGCATAAATGACAAAAATATTTTGCATTCAGTAAAAATAAAAACACGCATCGTTAAAAAAGATCCGAATGAAAAATCGTTGCGTAAAATTCTGAATTTCGGACATACTGCCGGTCATGCTATTGAAAGCTATTCCATTATGCATGATGCCGAACCCTTGCTGCATGGTGAATGTGTGGCAACGGGAATGATAATTGAAAGTTTTCTTTCTTATCAAACAGCATTACTAAAAAAGGAAGATGCAAAAAAAATAACGGAGTTTATTGATGAAAAATTTTTGCTGAAAAAACTAAGCTCAAAAGCAATTGACCAAATAATTAAGCTGATGCATCATGATAAAAAGAACAATAAAAAGAAAATGAATTTTACGTTGCTTGATGCAATTGGTGTAGCAAGCATTGATCATTATTGTGAAGATAAATTGGTGAGAGAAGCTTTTGGTTTTTATAATTCAGTTGCTGAATAACGAGTAAACATTTGATTGCATTATGCACATTCCCGTACATAGTTTATTAAAATCAGATCCCACGGGCATTGTATTCAGGTTTGAAACAATGAGTGCGAATCCTCCAAAGGGTGCTCCTCTGGAAACACATCGCCATGATTACTATGAGATTTTTATTTTCGAAAAGGGAGGTGGCTCTCATTTTATTGACTTCAGTGTATTTGATATTAAATCGCGAAACATACATTTTGTTTCCCCCGGACAGGTGCATCATCTCAGACGTTCTAAAGGCTCGCGCGGTTTTGTGATCATGTTTTCGAAAGAGGTTTTTCACCTCAACATTCATGATAAAATTGAACTAATCGAGCTGCCATTTTTTGCAGGCTCGCAATCAAATCCGCTTTTATGTAATGAGGTGGATTTTGAAACATTACTTTCATTACTTAAAGTAATGGAACAGGAAAATAAGGCCGCGCATAATTTTAAAAACGAAGTGCTGCAATCGTACCTGAAAATATTTTTGCTTAAGGCAAAAGAAATTTATGAGCGGACACGGCAGCAACCTGCTATAACTGAACATGTATCGCACGATGTGATTTCGAAATTCAAGCGATTGATAGAATTACATTTTAAAGAGAAACATTTAGTTAATGACTATGCTAAATTGCTGAACATTACGCCTAACCATCTTAACGAAACCTGTAAAAAAATGCTTGACCGCAATGCAGGAGAAATGATTAAAGAACGTTTGGTGCTTGAATCAAAACGGCTGCTGATGCACTCTTCATTATCTCAAAAACAAATTGCTTATGAACTGAATTTTAAAGACCCATCGCATTTCAGTAAGTTTTTTAAAAAGCAAACCAATCTTAACCCGCAGGAATTTTGCGAAAGCATACGTGAAAAATACAATCTTTAACTGCTTTTATACATTGATACCCCGACTTTTAATCAGGTTCTTTGTTCAGGACAGTGAGAATACCGATTTTTTTTCGCAAACTTGCGTTCCCAAAAAAAGAATGTTGCAACATATATATCTATAAAACCATTAATTTAAAGCATGAAAACAAAATTACTCTCAACAGCAATCGTATTATGTGCCATTGCATTTATCTTACACGATGCCTATTCAGCAAAAGGTGGAAAGGCTGGTTATACAGGCTCTCCGAGCGAAAATACTTGTTTAACTTCAGGATGTCATGTAGGCAATCCATTAAATGCTGCTCCGGGTTCTGTTGTAATCAGCAGCCCTGATTTGACCAATTTCATTTACACCCCCGGGCATACATACACCATTAATGTAACGGTTTCAAAAACCGGGGTTGGCTTATTTGGTTTTGCTATGGAAGCTTTGAAGTCTAATGGCGGCAATGCAGGCTCATTTGTGCATACTTCACCTACTGTAACGCAGTCATTATCAGTAGTGGTGGCGGGGCAAGTACGGACTTCGGCAACACATAAACTAAATGCAGGACTTGCAACAGGCAGCAAAACATTTGCATTTAATTGGGTAGCTCCAAATCCCGGTGTTGGCACGGTAACTTTTTATGCTGCAGGAAATGCTGCCAATAATAATAATAACACTTCAGGCGATTTTATTTATACCACCAATCATGCTGTTTTAGATAGCACAATAGTAGCTGGCATTAATGAACCAACAGTTTTACTTGAAAACGTAAATGTTTTTCCTAACCCTGTTTCATCACTGCTTAACGTTTCTTTAAACACCAAAGAAAAAGCCGATTTAAAAATTGAAGTTTATAATCTTGCTGGTCAATTCCAGGATTTACTGCTTTTAAAAACTGAAGCCCCGGGTTCTCATCAATATTCTTTTGAGGTAAATCAACGTTTCGTAACTGGAATGTATTTGCTAAGAGTAACATCCGGAAATCAAACGGCAATTAAAAAAGTGTTTTTTCAATAGTTGATTGCAAATTCATAACAAATACAAAAGCCTGTCAGATTAATATTTGACTGGCTTTTTTGTTACTCTATTGTTGATTCTTCAAACAAATTTATATCTGTAATCTTCATATCTGCCAAGAATTTGTTCAACATGAAAAACTTCATCGCAATCATCAAACATTATTACTTCTCTATCGGGTAAATAATATTTGCGTCTTTGCTGCGCTGATAATTTTTTTATTGAAGGGAAATAATTTATAGGAACAAGTATAATTCTTCCATCTTCAAGAGATACGCTCATTTTACCTCGAATATTAAAATCAATTTTTTTGATTTTTGGTTTGATACCACTAATCCCTTCTGCTGTCTTCATAATTATTTTAATTCAATAGTTTTTACTTTTTCTCCACTTCTGAATCGTTCAATGGAATTAATTATTTCCATCTTATTCTTTTCAATTAATTTAGATGCGACATTAATTTCTTTACTTGTTAAATTACCTTTCTCAAACACTTCTAAAGTATCTAACCAAATTTTAGCTGAATTTGCGTAACTCCCTTTCTTGTTAAAAATGTGAAGATGCAATCGCTCAGATAAGTCATACGAAACTAAATAAAAAACGAGATACTTATATGTTGCAATTTTTGGCATAAATGAAAATTTAAACTCCCAGTAATTTTTTTGTTGGTTCATTTCCCTCAAACAACATCCTCACAGGATTTTCCAACATCTCTTTTACTTTAACGAGAAAACCAACACTCTCTCGTCCGTCAATGATGCGGTGGTCGTAACTTACAGCTACATACATTATCGGCCTTATCACAACTTGTCCGTTAACAGCTACTGGTCGTTCAACAATATTATGCATTCCAAGTATTGCACTTTGTGGAGGATTAATAATTGGTGTGGAAAGCATGGAGCCAAAAACACCACCATTGGTAATAGTAAAAGTTCCGCCTGTCATTTCTTCAATGGTTAATTTTCCATCGCGCGCTTTGGAAGCCAGTTCGATAATTTGTTTTTCTATTTCAGCAAGCGATAAAGTTTCTGCGTTGCGGATAACCGGAACCATCAGGCCTTTGGGAGCGCTTACAGCAATACCTATATCGCAATAGTTATGATAAACAATTTCATCACCATCAATGTATGCGTTAACAGCAGGAAATAAATTTAATCCTTCGCAAACTGCTTTGGTGAAGAATGACATAAAGCCCAATCCAACACCATGCTTCTCTTTAAAAATGTCTTTATACTTTTTACGGATGTCCATGATGTTACTCATATCAACTTCGTTAAAAGTAGTGAGCATTGCAGTTTCATTCTTCACTGCAACCAAACGTTGCGAAAGTTTTTTGCGGAGCATGGTCATTTTTTCTCTGCGCGACTCGCGTTCAGTTGTAGTGGCAGCGGTAGTGGTAGTTCCGTTTGGTGCAGTCTTTTTTGTTGATTCAATTGAATCTAACACATCTGCTTTTGTAATGCGTCCATCTTTTCCTGTTGCCTTTATTTGTGTTGAATCAATTCCTTTTTCCTCCATTATTTTTTTTGCTGAGGGAGAAGGAACGCCTGTTGCGTAGTTTGAGGTTTGTTGCTTCGGCACTTCGAATTCGCTCAGTGTAACATTTCGTTCTTGTTTTGGAGTTTCAGCTTTTTCTTTTTTACCATCTTCTTTCTTTTCCTTTGCAACTTCAGTTGCAACCGGCTGGGCGGCTGTTTCATCAATGGTACAAACAACAGCACCAACATTAACGGTTTCACCTTCCTGGATTAAAATTTTTAGTGTGCCGTTTGCTTCTGCACTTATTGTAAGAGTTGCTTTGTCAGAATCTATTTCTGCTATCTCTTCATCCTTTTGCACATAGTCGCCATCTTTTTTAATCCAGCGTGCTATCTGAACTTCGGTAATTGATTCGCCAGGGCTTGGAACTTTTATTTCTATCATAGTTTTATTTTATTATCAATTTCTTAAAATCTTTAACACTAACTACTTCAACTCTATGAAATGGTTTTGTTTTCAGAATGTTGAAATGTTTGTCCTCAGTAACAAGATATTTTGCTTCAGCAGCAATGGCACAATCAATAAATTTATTATCGTCAACATCAGTTGCAATTAGATTCCATTTGTAATAGGTTGTGATAAACTTAACATTGGTAGAACCCAAAATTGAATCCATTATAATATTTGCAAGTTTACTACCCATATTCTTAGTAAGGATTTCTTCATACTCTAAAAGTATTTCTGTTGACACACAAAGAGTAAATAATCCTTCATTAAGTGCTTGGGAAATCCAAAACAATTGAGACCTTTCGGAAAAAGAAATCAGTATAATATTGGTATCAATTACAACTCTCATTATTTTTTCTTGTACGGGGTTCTCATGTGCGTCTTAAGTATTCGTTCTTCATCTTTTTTTGTCCACTTATTTTTATCCCATGCTTCGTTAGCAGCATTAACTGCTCTTTTGTAAAGAATCTTACTGATTATTTTTTTTAATTCATTTATTTCATCATCAGTCAACTTCTCATTAAAAAGAGGCAACACAGCTAATTGTGCATTTGTAAATTGTTGTTGTGACTTTTTCATTTTATCAGATTTATGATTTAAAGATAATCATTTTACTTTTTAAGATTCAAAACACTTGCCTAACTAAAGCATAGAACTTTTATCTTGAAACTACCTCTCTCATTTTTACGAAGTTCTTAAACGCATCTTCAAAAATTTCTTTTCATCTTTTTCTGTCCATCCCTTCTTATCCCAATCTTTTGTAAACACCTCTACAACTTTTCTAAAAAGTTTTTCTTTCTTTTCTTTTGATACTTTCTTCTTTTTCAAAATTTCACTTTTAGCTTCCTCCCATGTGTAAAGTTTTCCTACATTATTGTCATGGTCTTTTTGCCTTTTTAAAAGCAGCTTCTTTTCCTCTTTTGATAAAGTTGGTTTGCTCACAATATTCCTTTTCGCCTTTGCTTGCTCCTTCTCCATAAATAAACTCAACGCTTCATTCAAATTCTTTAAAGCTTCTGCTTTTGTTTTTCCGAAACTTGAAACTTCAACAACTAAACATTGCGCAACATAATATTTCCCTTCCTTCCAAATGCTATACGTTTTGTTTTCTGTTTTCATTATTGAAAATAATCTAATTGCACAATTATTCAAACACCCGCTCCACCAACTCCTTCTGTTCCTTATCATGTGCATCATGCGAGCCTGTTGCAGGGCTTGCACTTTCCGGGCGTGAGATATTTTTAAAATTTACATCTTTCCATATCCGAAGTAAGAATGTGTATGCTCCCATGTTCTCCGGTTCTTCCTGCGTCCATATTATATCTTTTGCTGAGTTATATTTTTTGATGATTGCATCAATTTGTTTTTTGGGAAAAGGATACAATTGCTCTATGCGAATTAATGCAACATCATTTCTCTTATTGGTTTCTTTTTTCTCCAACAAATCGTAATACAATTTGCCGCTGCAAAAAACTATTTTCTTTATTGCTTTTACATCAGCATTTGCATCATCTATCACTTCTTTAAAACCACCTTTTGAAAAATCAGCAATTGTTGAAACACATTTGGGATGACGCAATAAACTCTTGGGAGTAAATACTATCAGTGGTTTGCGGAAGTCCCGTTTCAATTGCCTGCGCAGTACATGGAAGAAATTTGCCGGTGTTGTGCAATTGACTATTTGTAAATTATTCTCTGCACTCAAACTTAAAAATCTTTCTAATCGTGCGCTGCTGTGTTCTGCTCCTTGCCCTTCATAACCATGCGGAAGGAACATCACCAAACCATTCATTCGTCTCCATTTATCTTCGGCACAACTTAGATATTGGTCAATGATGATTTGTGCACCATTGCCGAAATCTCCAAACTGCGCTTCCCAAATTATCAATGAATTTGGTGCACTGAATGCGTATCCATAATCAAATCCCAGCACACCATATTCTGAAAGCAAAGAATTATAAATATAAAATCTTGATTGCTTATCGCTGATGTTATTTAATGGAACATATTTTTCTTCACTATCTTCAACACGCACAACTGCATGACGATGGCTGAATGTTCCGCGTTCTACATCCTGGCCTGAAACCCGCACAGGATTTCCTTCTTCAAGCAATGTTCCATAAGCAAGCAACTCCCCCATAGCCCAATCTAACTTTCCATCGCCCTTCAACATTTCAGTTCTGTCATTAAACAGCTTCGAAATTTTGTTGAAGAATTTTTTGTCTTGCGGAAGTTGTGTAATGCGTTCACCAATCTTCAATAAAGTTTTTTTATCAACAGCAGTATCAGGCGAAGCATCAAAATCTTTTTCGTCAGCTATTCGCAATCCATTCCAGCTACCGTCTAAAAAAGAAGTCACTTTTGTTTTCTCACGTTTCTTTGCTTCGTCTAAATCGCGCTGCAACATGCTGCGGAAAGATTGTTCCATTTCTTTTGCGAGATTGGCTTCCACATCGCCTTGCGATAAAAGTTTCTCATTATAAATTTCGCGTGGATTAGCATGCGCTGCAATTGCCTTGTACAATAACGGTTGTGTAAAGCGCGGCTCATCACCTTCGTTATGCCCGTATTTGCGATAGCACAAAATATCTATAAACACATCGCGATGAAATTTCTGGCGATACTCCATTGCTAACTTCACAGTATATACCACCGCTTCCACATCATCGCCATTAACATGAAATACTGGCGAGAGCGTAACCTTTGCTACATCTGTACAATAAGTGCTGCTTCTTGCATCAATGTAATTTGTTGTAAAACCTATTTGATTATTAATCACAAGATGTATTGTTCCGCCTGTGCGGTAACCATCAAGCAAACTCATCTGCACAACCTCATATACAATTCCCTGTGCTGCAATTGCTGCATCACCATGAATTAAAATTGCAGCTATCTCATCTTCGCTTCCGTTTTGATTATCAATTTTTGCACGAACTATTCCCTGCACTAACGGATCAACTGCCTCTAAATGCGAAGGGTTTGGCGTAAGCGAAAGGTGTACCTTTTTATTGCCTGAAGTGATTACATCACTTGAATAACCCAAATGATATTTTACATCACCATCAAAAGAAATTTCAAACTCTTTGCCTTCAAACTCACTGAAAATATCTTCGTAAGATTTATTCATGGTATTAGCTAACACATTAAGCCTGCCGCGGTGTGCCATGCCAATCACAAATTCTTTGATACCCATGTTTGCTCCCCATTCAATAATTGCATCCAAAGCAGGAATAGTTGTTTCAGCACCTTCGAGCGAAAAACGCTTTTGACCAACGAACTTTGTTTGAAGGAAATTTTCGAAAGCGACTGCTTCGTTTAACTTTTGGAGTATATGTCGTTTATCTTCAATGGAAAAGCTGTAAGAATTTTTACTGCTTTCCATTTTATCTTCTAACCACTTGATAACTTCGGGATGGCGGATGTACCTGTATTCGGCACCTACGCTACGGCAATAAGTATCATCAAGATGCTGCACAATATCTTTCAGTTTTGCATCGCCAATACCAATTTCGGCACCTGCATGAAAAACAGTTTCTAAATCTGTGTCACTTAAACCAAAATTTTCTAAATCTAAAGTTGGGGTATAATGCCTGCGCTCACGTACAGGATTTGTTTTGGTAAACAAATGTCCTCGCGTACGATAACCGTTGATGAGGCTCATTACGGCAAACTCTTTTTTGATCACCTCACCACCCCGCCCCCCGTCCGTACCGGCACGGGCGGGCTCTCCCAAGGAGAGGGGAGCTAAATCTGCTCGAAGAGCAGAAGCACCATTATTACCCGCGACTGTCCCCTGCCCTTTGGAGAGCCCGCCCGTGCCGGTACGGACAGGGGTTAGGGTGAGGTCAGTTTTTGCAAAATCAAAACCTTCAAAAAATTTTCTCCAGCCGTTATCTAAGTTTTCTGGATTTTCTAAGTATTGCTTGTATAATTCATCAATAGCAGCTACTTCTGCATTACCCAAATAAGTGTGCTCTGTCATTGTTTCAATAATTGTGAGGGCGAAAATACATAAAACAAAGGCAGTTGAAAGATGGGTATTCTATAAGAAATTGATAAGCGAAAAGTTTTATAAAATCAGTTTTGGCTTAACAGCGGTTTGTGCGATTACTATTTTTCACCAAAAGAGAGGATTACAAACTCCAAACGGAAACTCAATCTTTTTCAAAAGTTGTTTGTCTCCAATTGATTTCTTAATTGTTTTTTTTGATTCACAATCCTTTATTTCGATAGCCACCACCTTAACTGATTCCTTTTTTAAGATATCTGTCAATAAAAATGTTTCACTTTTATAGTCTATTTTATTCTCATTAAGACCTGAACTTTCATCCCCTTCCCGGTTGTTTAGAATTATGGTTTTAACGTTCGCTAAATCCTTCAATACCTTGGGTATTCTCTCGAATAAATTATTGTTCAATCTCAATGTTTGAAGATTTGGAATATCCTTTAATGATTCCGGAAGAGCCGTCAAATCATTGCCCCACAGATCAAGAAAAACCAAGCTATTGAATTTTGAAATACCCGAAGGAATACTTTTTAAGTTACACCAGCCAAGCACCAATGAAGTCAGAGAATCATTTTGATAGAGTGATGTTGGGAAACTGTCGAGACCAAATTCAATTATTTGTAAGGTCTTTAACTTTTTAAGTCTTGATAATTTGGTTGTGTCAATATGTAAAGGTTGTTGATACCATCCAGCCCCCCATATTAAAATTTCATTCAGGTTCTCGAAACGTAAAATAAAATCATTTGGAAAGACTGTGTCCCGATAATTTCTAATTGATAAAAAATCAATCTCCTTTTGTTTTTTAATTAGCTTCTCTATTTCTTTTTTTGCATAATCTCGATTGTTAGCTGAAATCCGCTCTTCTGAGTTGCAGTTCAATGAAAAAGTAACTGAAGTCCAAAACAAAAAATAAATCAATATTCGAAATAAAAGTTTCACACTTTTTTGGATTAATTATTTACTCAGTTTAGAGCTAAACGGTCATTCAATATCATAGCAGGTAACAATTATATGCTTCAACAAACATAATCTTTTTGTTCTCATATCCAACGCCAAAGTAGCCTTATGTACACAAATTCATTATTATATTCCTCCAAAATAAAACATCCCGATAAATAGTTTTATCGGGATGTTTTATTTTGGAATAAAAAAGGTTTATAATTATATTATCTGATTTTGATTGGAGTTGATTTTTTCAGCAATTACTGGGGTATTGACTATGGTTGGTGGAAAAAACACCAACCATACGCATAGTTGCTCCTTGCTCCTTGCTTCTTGTCTTTTGCCTCTTACAACTTATTCATAAGTAACATCACCCGACCCCACACTTGAAACTTTTGCATTAGTACCTTTTCTCAATTTCACATCGCCCGAACCGGCAGTAACTATTTTGGCATTGGCTGATGTTAAATCTTTTGCATTTACATCACCCGAACCTGCACCACTGAAATCAAATGTATCAGCATTGCCTTTGATCACAAAATCGCCTGAGCCTCCGCTATTAATATCAAGATGTTTTACAGCAACATCAAGCTTGTAATCTCCCGAACCACCATTTGAAATTTTTAAATCATCACCTGTCAATTTCGATTTGAAGGATACATCACCCGAACCTCCTGAATTGATTGCATTAAGATTTGCGCAACTTAAATGCACAATCATTTTGGTGGGGCTTACACTTACATCATGCTTCACATGAATCTTAAGTGTTCCATTTTCAACTTCGGTAATAATTACGTTTTGGAGATTTTCATCAGTCTCTACAACCAAACCTTCTTTACCGGTTTGGTCAACAATCAAATCAATAGAACCTGCCAGCGATACTTTATTAAAGCCGTTCACTGCGCGGGTTTCAGAAGTTACTTTTCCGTTGCCTTTAATGTGATCCTGTGCAGGTGCAAAGGCAGTAAATGAAATAAATGCAATGATGCATAATGTTGTGATTACTTTGTTCATGATACGTCTGGAGTTTAAATTATTAGTTAAATATTTAAGTTAAGACGGATGAGGATTTTAAAAAGTTACAGGCAAGGTGAAATTATTTTTAATTCTCCCAATACAATTATCTTCGCACAGTTTTTTTAAATCATCCTGATGAAAATTTCTTTACGTATTTTGTTGTTGTTGCTTATCAGTTGTAATACACTCTTTGCCCAAACTCCTGAAACCAAAGCAAAGAAGGTTAAGAAGCATTATATCTACTTTGCATGGGGTTACAATAAAGACTGGTTTTCAAAAAGCACCATTCATTTTAAAAGCGGAAGCGCAAGCGATTTCCCTTATGACTTTTCGTGGATAAAAGTAAAGGCGCACGATTATCCTGGTTTTGAAAATATTTTTAAAGGTAATATTTCAATTCCGCAATATGCTTATCGTTTTGGATATATGGTTAATGCAAAAAAGGGAATCGGGGTTGAATATGCATTTGATCATGCAAAATATATTGTAACACAAGAGCAAACCTTTCATGTAAACGGAAAAATAAATAACGATTACTATGATGAGTTTACCAATTACGCGAAAGAAGAAATGCATTTTGAACATACTAACGGAGCCAACTTTGCCATGCTTAATGTGTTTAAGGAAAAAATATTCTACGCTTCAAAAAATCAAAAATTTGAAATGGCTTATATCGTAAAAGCGGGTGGGGGAGTGGTGATTCCAAAAACAGATGTTACACTTTTTGGTGAGCGGTTAGACAATCGCTTTCATGTGGCAGGTTATATTTTTGGTGTTGAAGGTGGCGTTACACTCAACTTCTGGCGTAACATTTTTCTATCCCCAACTTTTAAAGCCGCTTATGCAAATTATGATAATGCATTAACGGTTGACAATGGTCGCGCGCATCATTACTTTTATGCTTACGAAGCAATTTTGGTAGCGGGATATAAATTCAGGTTTTAAATGATGAATAATGAATGTTGAATTTCGAATAATGAAGTAAAAAGGGAGACTTCAACATTCGTCATTCGAAATTCATCATTCAATATCTTTTAATCTTCCCAACTTCCCTTTCGCCCCTGCAAACCAAGCCGTTTTTCCAGATGGCGAAAATTGGAAAGTATAAAAGGACGATTCCTGATTAATATTCTTCCAGGTATTTCCACCATCGTAAGAAATAAGAACTCCGGGCAGGCAACTTCCAAGAATGATTTTTCCATTGCTGCCGGGTTTATATTGAATACATGAAACAAAACCCGGAGGTTTATTATTTGCAATTGCATTCCATGTTTTACCTCCATCAGTTGTTGTTGCTTTATTATTCAGGGCATTTTCTTTCTCATCATAATTACCACCGGCAATAATTCCATTATGTGCGTTATAAAAATCCATCGTGTAAGTTCCTGTCATTTGCAATCCACTTGTAATTGGTGTTGGATAAACTTTCCAGCTTTCACCGGCATCAACAGATTTTAAAATGCGCGAATATTTTCCGCCAGTTGCAATCCAGACATTATTACCTATAAAGTCAATGTTACTGTTGCTCGAAGCAAAGAAGGCCTCATCATTAAATGCTTTGGGGATTTTTGCGCAATCAATTTGTTTCCATGTTTCACCACCATCGGTTGTTTTAATTATAGTGAAGCAGGAATCAATCGGGTCGCCAACTGCAATGCCGTTTAACTTATCGCGAAATTTCATTGCATCAAAAAATATTTTCGAATTTGTATTCGAATAAACAATACGCCATGTTTTTCCTTTATCAATTGTTTTTAAAAGATAGGCTGGTGAACCAATACATAAAAGCAAAATTGTTTTTTCATCGAGTGCTGCTATTGCTCTGAATTCAGGTTTAAGCGTGTCAATGTTTATAGAATCAATTTTCCAATTCTTTCCTCCATCTTCTGAATAACCATAAATACCTTTGCTTCCTGCAAACCAGCAGGTTGTATCATCAATTGCAGCAATCGCTCTAATGCTGGTATTCAGATGCAAATCAAAATCAAGTAAATCAAAATCACTTTCATTTTTCTTTTGCTGCGCAAAAGTTGTCATGAAAAAAAATAATGAAACAGGAACAATTGCAGTAAAGATTTTTTTCATGACGATTTGTATTTCTACTAAGGTTTTAGTATCGCAAATTTAATTTTAATTGAGACAATAAAACCTGGTTCATTTTATAAATAAAAAAAACGCTGCACTAATGCAGCGTTTGAATTCAAGAATCAATGACTTAAATATTAACATCAACCATAAGCTTCGGACGAACTATTTTATTTGACCCCTAACACAGTTCGCAACATGCGCTGCTTCGAATAGCGCACATTGTTTAACGTCCGTCATCAACCTTGAACTTAAATTCGTAGTGAAACTCCTTGCCTGCAAGGTCGCTTG
Organism: Bacteroidia bacterium; assembly: GCA_039931675.1. Taxonomy (GTDB): domain Bacteria; phylum Bacteroidota; class Bacteroidia; order AKYH767-A; family OLB10; genus JAEUTH01. Next base: position 15,121 of record JBDTRM010000031.1, read on the forward strand.
AATCACCTAACTGAATAGAAGCTAATTTTTCTTTTACCATTTCAAACAACTTTGCATCGCTGTAATTGCTTTCATTGATGGCGATGCTGCCGTTTTCATTTATATAAAAGCTAACACGCACTATGCCATTATGCGCAGTGATTTCTTCCACTTTCATATTCTCAAACTCGCGGTTAATGCGTTGCTTTAATTGTTGTGTATGATAACTAACTTTCTCAATATGCGGAGTTGCAAAGCTCATGCTTGTTAAGCTGATAACAGCAATTACTGACAGGAATAAATTTTTAATTGATTTCATCTTCTTTAAATTTTATGTGTTTAAAATATTGTTTTTAAATACATATCTAAGATGATTGTACTTCAATAAAAGTTACACATAGGTTACAAATAATTTACTTCCATTATGAAAAGCATAGCAAAGCCAGGTGTTTGCAGTTGGTTTAAATTTTTGTTAAGCGGGATGTTGCTTCCACGAAACCCAGCGGTTTTTTGAACCCCGCAGTTTTTTTTCGCAACTTGCCATGCGAATACAAATTTAATTTCATCAACTTAATTTTCCTTTACATTCGGCAACCCAAAAAATAATATCAGTGGATTTTAAAAAACGCTTACTTAATTTACTCCAGGTTAGAGAAAATGAATGGTGGTTAGTGCGCCAGCTTTTTTTTCAGCAGTTTTTTTCAGGGGCGGGTATTGCTTTGTTTTTTACAGCAGCGTTCTCATTATTCCTGCAAAAATTTTCTATTAATGAACTGCCGAAAGTGCTGATAGCCTCAGCTTTTATGCAATGGATAACAGGTTACCTGTATTCAAAAGTTGAACACCTTGTTTCTATAAAAAAACTCATTCTTATCATCAATGTCTTTATAGCTGCAAGCATTATTTTATTTCGTATTGCAGCAGGTTATACTGATAGCATTGCATTTTTCTTCAGCATGCTGGTGTGGTATAACGTATTGTATTTATTAAGCAGCCTCGACTTCTGGGGACTTGCTGCTTTATTATTTGATGTGAGGCAAAGCAAGCGTTTGTTTGGCATTATCAGCGCGGGTGATATACCGGCCAAGTTTATCGGTTATACATCAGCATTTATTATTGCACCCATTATCGGCACATCCAATTTACTTATTGCCGGTGCTGTTGCAGTTCTGTATTCGCTTGTTTATTGGCATCGTTTAGAAAAATCGGGGCATCTCGAAATGAATCTTCGTCATCATCATCATGTTGAAGAGAAAAAACATATTAAAAAAGAAAGCTTTGGTGATGCAGTAATTCGTTTTTTCGAAAACAAGCTTGTTTTAAATCTTGCCATATTATCATTTTTAATATGCAGCATATCCACGCTGATCTATTTCGTTTTTTATGCTAAAATTAAATTGGCTTCTGATAATGAAAATCTTGCACGGTATGTTGCATTGTTTCTTGCATTCAGTCGCGGAATAGCTATTATAATGAAAATATTTTTTACTAACAGGATAACTAATGCACTCGGCATACGCGGCTCGTTATTAATATCGCCTGTTGTGTTATTGATAATGCTGTTGCCTGTTTTGTTTATGCCAATGCTCCATGAAGGAGTCAAAGCAGTTTTATTCATTTTCGGTTTGCTTTCAGTTACCAATGATGTCCTAAGATCAGCCATTCTTACTCCTGTCTTTCTTTCTGTAATGCAACCGCTACGGGCACAGGTACGTTTGCGTGCACATAATATCGTTAAAGGCGTAATGGATCCTTTCGGATTATTATTCATCGGATCACTTTTGTATTTCATGTTAGCTAACGAGCATACAGTTGATCTTTACCTGTTATCATATACGCTGATCTCACTGTTGATTATCAGCACGATCTGGATTTTTATTGTTGACAGCGAATATTCTAAAATGCTGGTGCTTGCACTTCGCAATCGTTATTTTAACGGGAGTGAAATGACCATTGATAATAAGGAAACCCTATCTTTTTTTATTGACAAATCAATTAACGGAGATGCATCGGATGCGATTTTTGTGCTGAGTCTTGTTAGTAAAAATAGCAATGCAGCAACATTAAAAATTATTGATAATGCCATGCATCATTCCGATGATCGTGTAAAAATGGAAGCCATTAAAACTATAGAGCGGATGCACCTGGCAAGCAACCTGGAACAGATGAAATCTATTGCAGGCAATACAAGTAATCCCGATCTTTTGTATGAATCAGTAAAAGCAATATACACGCTTAATGAGGATGCCGGCTATGATGATTATATTGATAAAAAAAATGCAAGGTTATTAAGTGCAGCAGTTATCGGAATGTTGCGTAATGAAAAACAAACTGAAAGAGGGATAAATTATTTGAAGAAGATGGGATCATCAGATGACGCTGAACAACGAATTTATGCATCGGTAATAATTGGTGAAAGCTCAATGCGTTCATTTGCAGGTGAATTAATGAGTTTAATTAATGATAAAAATGATGAGGTGCGCAAAGCAGCAATTACCGCTTCGGGAAAGCTGCATGGCAAAGAAATGGTTGAAGAACTGCTCCATGTTTTAACAGGTAATGAGCATGAAAAAACAGTATTGCATGCTTTGATAGAGAACGGGCATCATTCAATACCATTTATAAAGGAACATATTGATCATAATAAATTATCGGTTGCAATGCGTGTAAAACTCATTAATGTAATCAGCAAAACAGGTGGTGCCGCAGCCAGAAAAGTATTGGATGAACTGATCGAAAGTGACCATGAATGTCGTAACGTAATTATTGCCGGTCTGCATCAGAGCGACTTTAAAACTGACAAAGGAAATGATAACAAATACGGGCAGCTATTGCACCGTTTATTGGATGAAGCTGCGCAATTGGTCTTTCACATTCAGCAGTTATATGAAGCAAAAAGCTATCCGCTCCTTGCACGTGCATTGGAATTGGAACTAAACAGTTTCAGAGAAATCATTTTAAACGTATTTACATTCTTTTACAGCAGTGAAAAAATTCAGCATGCGCGCACTGTATTTTATTTAAATAAAAAAGAAAACATTGCCAATGCACTTGAAATTATAGATGTTACAGTTCAAAAGGAATTTGCTCAAAAATTTATTGCTTTATATGATACAACAACTTACGATCAGAAATTAATTGCCCTGAAAAAAATTTTTAATTTGAAGACATTATCAATTGATGAATTATTAAAAGACATATTACATCAGCGATCGTTTTATAATAAATGGACCAAGGCTTGCGCGTTATATGAATTAGATAGCATGTCGGTAAGTAAATTCAAAACAATAATAAAGGAGCTTGCTTCTACAGAAGCGGACTTGGTAAAGGAAACAGCAGCTTACGTTTTAGAAAAACAAAACATGCAGTAAATTCTGTATAAATAAAAATCTGCATCACGAATGGAAAAAGGAAATTTACTTTTAATTGAAAAGGTATTGTTGTTAAAATCAATCAGTATTTTTTCTGATTCACCTGAAAACATACTGGCCGAAATTGCACACCTGCTGCAGGAAGTAGAAACGGAAAGTGAAACAAATCTTTTTAAAGAAGGCGATATTGGCAATTGCATGTACATAATTTTCAGGGGTTCGGTGCGCATACATAAAGGAGAACAAACATTGGCAACATTGAGTGACAGGGAATTTTTTGGAGATCTGTCATTGCTCGATACTGAAACACGTTCGGCAACTGCAACCACGCTGTCACCATGTAAACTTTTAAAAATTGACCAGGAACCTTTTTTCGAATTGTTGGAAACACAACCCGAAGTGGCGCGCGGAGTTATCAGGATATTGAGTAAACGGCTTCGTGCTTTGAATGAAAAGTTATTGGAGAAGAGAGGAGGGTAAGGTGGAGGTCAGAAGACAGATGTCGGAAGTCAACATTCTACGCAAATCAATTCTTCACCACCTTAACTCTGCTCACCATTCCTGCATTTTCAATTTCAATAAAATAAATTCCGGGTTGAATTTTATTCATTCTTAAAACTGAATTATTTGATTCTAACTTTTGCTGAAAAACTGTTCTGCCTGTAACATCAAATACTTTTAAAACTGAAGATAGATTATTTATTCCCTGCATTTGAATATTCAAGTAATCTGTGAACGGATTCGGAAATGCTTTGATGGAAAATTGTTTCGGGTTAGATGCAATGCCTGTAATTGTATCCACATAAATATTAGAAACGGTATTGGTTATGATTGCAGGATTCAAATCAAAATAAATGTATGCTGTGTTGCGCACTGTTGTATTTACACTCATATTTTGTTGAGGCTTCAATCGGTATTTTACATAACCCATGCACGCAGGTTCATTAATATCTTTTGAAGGAAGCATGATGTTGTTGAACATAAATCGTATCACACCTGTTTTTGAAATTTCAATGTCAACGGGATGACTGCTTGCCAAAAACTGAAACGAATCTTTTTGCATGGTTGGCGGAATACTGTCAATAATAAAAACACTAAAGGCAGTATCGTTACCGAAATTCTGAAAACGAATGGTGTATTCCAATGAATCGTGCATGTAAGTAAAATGCATTGGCGTTATCCCGACAGGCTCCACCGATTTATTATTCGGATCCCATGAGCAGGAAATAATTTGTGTTACGGATGCGCTGTCATTTGTGCCGCTGGTATCGTCAATAGTAATGTATGAAAACAAAGTATCATTGATTGAATTAACATCGGGGTTACGCATATTAAGAAAAATGTTGCGCGATTCGAAAGGCATGAGATTGGAGTAATTCCAAATCATAGTGTCACCACTAACTGACCCAGGCGGAGGAACTGATACCAACATTTGCAACGAATCATGTTTTACGAATGTGATATTACCCGTTGAAATAGTAGTGCCTGTATTTTTATATTCAATCCAAAACGGATTGATGGCGTTGCAACGTTGACTGCCTGCTGTTAAATTTATTTCAAGATCATTGATAACATAAAAAGAATAAGTACCATAATCGAAACCATAAAGCGAAATAGTATCCAATGAAATGTGATAGGAAGAGGAATCGCTTGTTATATTCCAGTTAGCGTAAGGAATTAATGATGATTCATAATAACCTGAATCTCTATAAAAACGATAAATGCCAAGTGAGTTACTAAAAGTGGCTGAACTATCAGTAGTGCAAATAAATTTCTGATTAATCATTCCCGGTTCTGTAACTGAATCGCAAACACCATTTGAATTACCATCATAAAAAACCTTGCCTTCAAATTTTGTTTGAGGAATGTTGTGCCAATATGATGGGTCTATTCCGTTTTCGTTGAAAACCCAAACGCCTGCCCATCCGCAAATCCATTTAGTATTGTTCTTATCAACTGTAATATCAAAAACCTGTGCCTCTCCCAAGCCTGAATTATAATTATTAAAATTAGTCCAGCTCGTTCCATCATATTTTATCGTGCCTGAATTTGTCCCGATCCAAAGATTGCCATTTTTATCTTCGGTAATATTTCTTGGGAATCCTTCAAGATTAGAATTGTTTGCACCATAGTTTGTGAAAACAACACCGTCATATTTGCTAAGACCAAACTCGGTAGTAAACCAAATATTATTCAGGTGATCAGCAAAAACAGTATATACATAATTAGAAAGAATGTTAGAATTAAGTGTGTCGAATTTTGTCCAAACGTTATTGGAGAATTTAGCGAGACCTGATCCAACAGCCCCCGCCCAAAGATTGTTATTAGTATCAACAGCAATTCCCATATTAAAAAAACTGTTTAAGCCAGCATCTGTCGCATTCCAATAATTCCATGTGCTTCCATCAAACCGAGCTACTCCATTTCCAGTAACCCCGAACCAAATATTATTTAATTTATCGGTTAATATTGTATGAACCTTTGGGTTGCTTCCGAAATAAGATAATAAGTACGAAGTCCAGGCATTACCATCGAATTTAGCTACAGGAGCAAGATATGCAGAATCATCTTCTGCACCTGCCCATATATTATTATTGTTGTCAACTGCCACACATTGTAACTGATCGCTACTAATATTTGAATTCGAGCGGTTATAATTTGTCCAGTTGTAACCATCAAACTTTTGCAACCCTCTGTCGTCAGGACAGAACCAACGATTACCATCATGGTCAATAGCCATACCGTGAGCGTACGTACTATTAAAAGGCGAGTTGGATATAAATTGTTTTATTGTATTTGTTCCATTAAATTCATAAAAGATTGTGTCAGCACTGATGTCGGATAGCATCCATAAATGTTCTGCGGTGTCCACTTTCAAAAAGAAAATATTGGAATTAGGTATGGACAGCATTGGGATTTGATAGTTAATAAAATTCACTCCGTCATATTTTACTACTCCATCAATATCACCATAGAAAAAAACATTACCACTATCATCAGCGCTAATTTTGCAAAAGTCTGCTATTAAAATGCCCGACATCACCGGTGAAATATATGTCCAGGATGTATCATTTAAATAATAGATTCTTTTATGATTGGATCCAAAATTTTCATATATACTAATCCAGATATTATTGTTTTTATCAGCGCATACTGAATTTAAAAACCCCGGATAAAAAGGGCTGTTTAAAGTATCATAATGAGTCCATGATGAACCATCATATTTTAAAAGCTCATTCTGAATCCCACACCATATATTATTAAGTGTATCAATGCTAAAAGATAAGATATAGGGGACAGGACAAGCTAGATCAATAAAATTTGTTCCGTCATATTTAACTAGACCATGTCCATAAGAAGTGGAGGAACTTATATAAATATTTCCAATTTTATCTTTGTGAATTTCATTAATTCCAGCTATAGAATCTATACCATTCAACGACCAATAATGCGTCCAGGTGGTTCCATCAAACTTGACCAAATCGCCATTAATTGCCCCAATCCAAACATTGCCGCTGTCATCAACTTCAACTGCTTTAATCTCATTTGAATATAAAGGAGAATTTGCTGCATTGTAATAAGTCTTAGCACCTGTTGTCCTGTCATATTTCACCAACCCACCGCGTGTTGCAATCCATGCGATGTCATGATCAAAAGCCATGTCCCAAACTACATCATCATGCGAAAGGCAATACCACTGCGGATAGTTTTGTGCTGATAATTTTAATGTGCTTATCAACAGCAAAAAGAAAAAGTATTTCAAAAAATTTTTCGGTTTCATTTTTTTGTTTCAGGATTGTACAAGAATCAATTATTCTTTTTGATGAAATCAATTACTCATCAAAGCTAAAAAAATAAGGGGAAGTGGTTAAAGTAATTTGAGAAGGTTGATTTCAACTTTTTTCTAAATATTTATTAATAGGGAAAAATCCTTTATTCGTAAGGTAAAATTGCCTATATTTGTAAAATGAATTTAACAGAAAAAGAAATACTCGCAGAGATACCTGCTAAAATTGATACCAATAAAACTTTACAGCTTATCAGGTCAGGTCACAATACCAAAAAATTTATTGGTATGCTAAAATCACTTACAAAGGAAGGCGACCAGGAAATATCACAATGGTTGAGCATAAGTGTAAAAACACTAAGAAGTTATAAAAACACTCCAAAGATTACAAAGTCGGCTTTAGTAGAAAATATGGTTATGCTTATATCATTATTCAAACACGGGCAAGATGTATTTGGAAGTCAACTTAACTTTAAAGAGTGGCTGGGAAAGAAAAATTTTTACTTCGATGGCAAACCACCTATTGAATTTATGGATAGTGTAAGCGGTATAAAGTTTATTGATGACAGCCTGACTGCTATGGAATATGGCGATAATGGATAGCAGATGGAGGTCTTCAGAATTTCAAGAGAAAAATATTCGCGCATTTTAACAGCCTCCGGAAAATCGGCCAGATGGAATAGGGATAATCAGTTTGTGATTTATGCAGGACAGTCAAGAGCATTATCAACACTTGAGTTAGTTGTGCGAAGGAATGCAATACAAGTTTCATTTAAATATGAAATTTCTGTTATATCCATTGCAGACGATGCGCGATTCTACACAAGAAAGTTTATAAAAGATATGCCGGCCAACTGGAAGCATGTTGATGCTTACACATTATTACAGGATATAGGAAGTAATTGGTATAGCAACAATGAATCATTAATACTACAAGTACCATCAGTAATTATTCCGCAAGAATTTAATTACATAATTAACATAAATCATCCTGATTTTTCGAAGAGTAACATTTCTATTGTTAGAAACGAAGACTATTTTTGGGATGATAGATTACTAACTTAATTTTGATTCCGCTTTTTAGTCAGTCGTTTTCAAATTTATAACCTCTCCATAATGATTACCACAATCCTTTTCCCTTTATTGTGGCAAACAAATTGCTCCCACAATTTTTTAAAATCTCAAAACAAAAATTTTATTTATGAAACAACACTTACGAACCATTACAACATTTTTCTTTCTCATCACTTTAATTTCGATAAATAAAAATCTTAATGCACAAGCACCAACCCCTGCATTAATCGGTTATTGGCAAAATTGGAATGATGCTAACGCTCCTTATATTCAACTCAATAATATTGATTCACGATACAACATTGTAAATGTATCTTTTGCTGTTCCTCATAGCGGCACTGATTATAAAATGGAATTTATTCCTGATCAAGTTTCACAAACTACTTTAATAAATCAGATACAAACTTTGCATAGCCAAGGTCGAAAGGTTATTATCAGTATAGGCGGGGCAACTTCTGTTGTTAAGCTGAGCACTATAGCAAAGCGCGATACTTTTGTAAATACAATGGTCGCAATAATCAACACTTACGATTTTGATGGCATTGACCTTGACCTTGAAGGCAGTTCTGTTTCTGTTTCAGGAGGTACAATTGCTAATCCCACCGATGCATCCATCATCAATCTTATTTATGCTGTCAAACAAATTATGTCGGTTTATTATACACAGCATGGTCATCGTTTGATTTTAACTATGGCTCCCGAAACGGCATTTGTGCAAGGCGGTCAGTCGGCTTATGGTGGAATATGGGGAGCTTACTTGCCTATAATACATGCACTCCGCGATTCACTCGAAATTCTTTATGTGCAACTTTATAACAGCGGTTCCATGTATGGTATAGATGGAAATATTTATGCGCAAGGCACTGCCGATTTCATTGTTGCCATGACTGAAGCCATCATTCATGGCTTCAACACAGCGGGTGGATTTTTTACAGGCTTGCCCGCAAATAAAGTTGCAATCGGTTTGCCTGCATGTGCAAATGCTGCTGGCGGTGGTTTTGTAAACACAGCGAATGTAAAAGCAGCTATTGATTATTTGAGAGGTAATGGAATCAAACCCGGTTCATATACGCTCAATAATGCAAGCGGTTATCCAACATTAAGAGGAATGATGACTTGGTCAGTTAATTGGGATGCCGTGGGTACTTGTGGTGCTGCTTATGAGTACGCAACCAATTATCAGAATATTTTTGGAGGCAGTTCATGTACACCATGTCCTGTTCCTGTTAATCTAACTACTACTGCAATTACTTCATCAAGTGCAAAATTAAACTGGCAGGTTAATAATTGTGCTACAGGTTATCGTATTCGTTACAGGCAAACAGGCACTTCAGCATGGATAATTAAAACCATTAATATTAATACCGGACTGAGAAAAGTAACAGGATTAACTTCTTCCACGCAATATCAGTGGCAGGTAAAAACTGAATGTAGTTTGAGTCCGTTAGTTTGGTCGGCATGGAGCAGCATTAAAAATTTTACAACCTCACCACCGCGGTTTGGTGAGTCAACAGAAAATGAAACATCAGCAATAACACTAAATATTTTTCCGAACCCAACTCAAAATTTTTTAAACATCAGTTTGACAAATGTTGAACCTGATTCAAAATTGATAATAAGAAATGTGATGGGGCAAATTGTTTATCAATCTGAAATTACGGATGGAGGTGATGTTGATGAACAAATTGATGTGAGTGAATTAACTGCTGCTGTATATGTTCTTACAATTGTTTCAGAAAGCAAAACAGCTTCAGGTGTATTTGTGAAAAAGTAAAGTTATTCTAATAACTCTCAACCAACCTGATAATTTCATTAAGATGTTCCTGCTTGCGCAGTGCACGGTGTTTATGCGACCAGTCAGTGTGGTAATAATGTACCTTTAAAAAATCCCTTTGTATCATGTTCCAATGCTTTTCATCCTTTACCTTATCGTAGCTTTTCATCTCTTCATACAACTTATTACCTACAGCATAAAAATCATCACGCCCCAAATAATCAAGATCGGCATCGCAAATAATTTTCTCCAACTGATTTTTTGGCGACTGTGGTATTTTGGTAGCCAATATCATCCCACATACACGTTCGATTTGTCCCAGGCTGAAACCATATTCCGGAAGCTCGTGTCGGGCAATTTCGCATCCTTCAATTTCATGATTTATAGTTGTATTGATAAAACCGGAATCATGAAATAAAACACCGATTCTTAAAATTTTTAAATCCTCACCATTAATTTTTTCGTTTTCAGCAATGCGAAGCGCAGCATTTAAAACATCCATCACATGATAAAAGCTGTGATAGCTTAAATTTTTGGGTAACTTTTCCTTTAAAGTTTCAGTAATGAATTTTTCTACTCCCTCGTAATCGCTCATAGTATTCTGGTTTGTAGCGGGGTATATGTTTTACATTGTCAATTAAGAATCAACTGTATTGTTTATCACCTTAATAAAGAGGTAGCACAAACATAAGAACCCTAAAGACAAAACAAAATTTATAAGTGAAAAATTTTTTGATTTTCTGAATTATTTACCCGACAAATTTAACCAGCATGCGTTTGGCAATGGGCAAAAATGTAGGTTCAACGGGCAATTGCAATTCAGTTTCGAATACATAAGTGGCAGGATTGGGTAATAATTTATTGTACCTGATCACTTCCTGTTTTATTCCTTCGTAAGTATTGCTTAGATTTTTTTCAAAGCTGCCCATAAAAGTGGTATGTATTCCCCGATAACGCTCATCAGGAGATTCAAATATGGTGATCTGGTAGTTATAAACCCTCATCTCCCGCTCTTTTCCATTGCGAAGAAAAAGGTAACCTTCCATAGGATTTAAAGGGATGATGCCAACAGGCTGAAAACAAATTTGCGATTCAATAAAATCATAAATCTTCTTTCCTTCCTGCATCAGTTTTTCGAAATGCGGAATTGAAAAATTGATGATGGTTTCCAACTCCTGCATCAGATCATCATCCTGCAAAATTTTTTCATAAAGCAATTTAAAGTCTTTAACATCTGCACCCAGCAATCGCTCAGTAAAACTTTCATAGAGTGATTTCTTGTTTTCACGAAGCTCAACTACATTTTTATAATGCACGATGAGTTCATTGAGATGGGGATATAACTTCGATTCATCAAAACTTTTACTTACAAATTGCAGGTAAGCAAGCAGCACATATCTCTTGTATTCAAAGTCCACATACTTTTCAGTAATCCAGTTTTTGCTGAGATTTTCCATATTAAAAGATTTTTATGATAGTAGAAAGAAAGATCAGAAATGATAATTAACCCTGATATTGCTTAGCTGTAGCGGCTTTTCCAAATTTGGGGCAATCGCACTTTTTCTTAAACAAGCCACAGCTACTTAGTAGTAACATGAATACTAAGGTAAGCAATAAAAATGATTTATCTATGCATTTTGTTTTCATATAGCCAGAAACTTTTTTTCAAAAGTATTAATAACAACATTGTAAATGTATTTTAGCGCACAATTAATTTGGTTTTTGGGTTAGGGTTTATAGTTACGGTTTTTGGGTTGGCGGTTATAGTTAGAGACACGGAACTAATAACCAAAACCAAAAACTAATAACTCAAACCGGAAACAAGCAACTAATAACAAAATTGAATCATATCTTCGAAATAGGGCGCTACTGGATTTTCATGAAAGGTCTTTTTACCAGGCCCGAAAAGTGGAAAGTTTATTTCAAGCAAATTTTTGTTGAAATGGAATCAATGGGCTTTGGTTCATTAGTGATTGTAGCCATCAACTCCGTTTTTATGGGTGCAGTTATTACAATTCAGAGTGCTTACAATATTTTAAATCCTGCTGTTCCGTTAAGTGCAATTGGTATCGTAGCCAGGGACAGTATTATCATTGAATTTTCTCCAACTATTATTATGATGGTGCTTGCCGGAAAAATCGGTTCAAGCATTTCTTCAGAAATCGGTACTATGCGTGTAACAGAGCAAATTGATGCTCTCGAAATTATGGGAATTAATTCATCCGGTTATTTAGTGTTGCCCAAATTGGTTGCTGCTGTTTCCATTCTTCCTTTTGTAGTTATCCTGTCCATGTTCATGGGAATTTTTGGTGGATGGATTGCAGGTGATTTGACCGGTGTTGTTCCGTCAAACGATTACCTGGCAGGCATACAAAATGGCTTTTTACCTTTCAACGTAACCTTTGCAATGGTTAAAACGGTTGTGTTTTCTTATATCATCACCACAGTATCCGCCTATCATGGTTATTATACGCAAGGCGGTTCGCTTGAGGTCGGCCAGTCAAGTACTAAAGCTGTTGTTTATAGTAACATCCTGATATTGATATTCGACTATATTTTGACAATGTTATTCTTAGCTTAGGAGATGATATGATTGAAGTAAAAAATTTGAATAAAAGTTTTGAGCATAAAATTGTGCTGAATAATATCTCTTGTACTTTTGAGAAGGGAAAGATCAATCTCATTATCGGTGGCAGCGGTTCGGGTAAAACTGTTTTTCAAAAATGTATTGTAGGATTACTTACACCAGAGAGCGGAACTGTTTTATATGATGGTCGTGATTTTTTGAATATGAATAAAAATCAAAAAAAGGAAGTGCGGCAGGATATTGGAATGTTGTTTCAGGGTGGTGCATTGTTTGACTCGCTTACGGTAGAACAAAATGTAATGTTTCCGCTAACCATGTTTACTGACATGACTTTTATTGAACGAAGAGCAAGAGCCAACGAATGTTTGAAACGTGTGAATCTTGATAACGTCAACAAACTTTTTCCGTCAGAAATAAGTGGAGGTATGAAAAAGCGAGTGGCAATAGCAAGAGCTATTTCTAACAATCCTAAATATCTTTTTTGTGATGAACCTAACTCAGGACTTGATCCTGTAACCTCTTTAGTAATTGATAACCTGATTAAAGATATTACTGAAGAATATGACATAATTACCATCATCAATACGCATGATATGAATTCGGTAATCGAGATAGGCGAGCGGATAGTTTTTCTTTATAAAGGCAATCTGGAGTGGCAGGGAACTAACCGGGAACTGATGGAAGTTGATAATGTGGAGTTGAATAACTTTATTTTTGCAACTAAGATTATGCAAAACATGAAGCATAATAGTAATAATCAGCTGTCATGAAAGCTGATGATGTTATAAACTATAAGCACTACTCCAAGTATTATCAATAAATAAATTAAATAATCTGCTGTACTTTTCTTTTTTTTCAAGTTCACTGCGGCACCTTTAATAATAATTATTGTAATGATAACCTTGGCGGTATGATTGTTACAATGGCTCTGAAAATTTTACTAAAACATCACGATCAATTGATGATTGGAAAATTATATATGATCATAAATAAAATAACGGAGTGTTTTCTTTTATCCGGGTGGTGAATTTTCTTATTAAACACATTCAGGATTTATTGCAAAAAATAGTTTTTGGTAAGGAATAAAAATGTAGCTTTGACATTAGAATATCAGATGGCAACCAGCTCCGGCATATTTAATAACCACTTACAACTGCTTCTTGAAAAAGACAGCAGGCGAGGATTTGAATTATTTTATGAAAAGTATTCATCAATGATTTATGGAATGGTGTTGAAAGGTTTAGGAAATGAAGGAAAGGCGTCAGAAGTGTTTCAGAATATCTTTACGGATGCATGGATAAAAATCTGTAGTAATGATTTTGACGTAAGTCACTGTTTAACATGCCTTCTTAAACTAACCCGTCAAAGAATAGCAGAGGCTCTGGTGAAGGAACAGTTAGAAAACCACATAAGTTATGATGAATCTTCAGCAAGTGTTTTTGAGCTTACATTATTTAAAGGGTGTTCGATAGCAGATTCAGCAAAAAGATTAAATTTGTCGCATCAGCAGGTATTATATGAATTGCGGGATGCATTAAAAAAAATTGAAGGATGAATTTAAAGGAATATATAACGTCAGGAGTTCTTGAGAGTTATTGCCTTGGTTTGGTTTCAGAGCAGGAGCAATTTCAAATAGAAAAACTTGCAGCATCTCATCCCGAAGTACAGATGGAAATAGATTCTATTTACAATTCGTTTGAACAGGTGGCTGCTGCCGGGGCTGTTGCACCACCGCCTGCTGTAAAGAATAATTTGATGTTACGCATTTATGAAATGGAATCGGGTGTGGGGAAAAAATATCCTCCTTTGATAAAAGTAAATTCAACTGCAAAAGAATTTTCAGACTGGCTTGCTGTTAATCCTATAACAAATCCTGAACGGGATACTTTTGAAAATCTTCATACTTATGATCTCCCAAGTACTGATGAGGTTACAAATTTTGCAGTATGGGCTAAGCAAGGCCATGATGATGAAGAACACAATGATTTTTTAGAATATATTGTAATTTTAAAAGGAAGCTGCGATATGTATATGAATGGCGTGAGAAATCATTTTAATGAAGGAGAAATTATCCGCATTCCAAAAGATTGTAATCATTATGCCGTAATCACTTCAGAGGAACCGATGGTTGCAATAGTACAGCGGGTGGCAGCTTAACGAGTTGTGTTTTGTTCGGTTCAGATTTTTCAATTCTATTGTTTTTAATGCGGTAACTACCGTATCGAAATTCAATCCTCTTTCATTAATTTCAATCCTTTTTTTCCTCTTCTTTATAATTCAATTCCGTTTTCTGTTTCTGAACCCATGCCAACAAAATATCTTTTTGCTGTTGGTTAAGCTCTGCATAACCATGAATAAGTGTATATGAAAAAAGGGGCATCTCATCCTCTTTTACCTGTTTAATAATTTCTTTGTATTTGCGATTCATTCTTTTTGGTGAGTATGATGCAAACTCTGAAAAATTCAATTCTTCCTTAGCATCATTAACATGATTTTGCATCCACAAACCAACAGGTTGAATATTGGTGTACCAGGGATAAACAGTATTATTGCTATGACAATCAAAGCAAGAAGTTTTCAAAATATTTTCTACATCAGCCGGAACCGTATAATGATTACGAATATCATTAACACTTATGGTTTCAGATAAATTTTTTGTTGGACGGATAAATTGCAGTACAACAATTATCATAACAAGCACATAAAATATTTTCTTCTTTTTCGTCATAACAATTAAGATTACGGAGCGAAAGATAACAATCAAAACAAAAGCCCCGTCCAAATTCGGACAGGGCTTTTAAACCTTAAACAGAAAACGTTAAACGTTAGTTTCCTAACTCACTCATAAACCTGATTCGCATCAATTTTATTTCATCAATGGTATATTCATTTTCGCCAAGTTCCTGGTGAGCCTTTTCAAGTGAATCAGTTTCAGCAGTGCGGAAGTAATCAAATACTTCTTCCTGGCGATCGGGATCAATTACTTCATTGAGATAATAATTCAGATCAATGCGGGTACCCGATGCAACAATACTTTCAATTTCATTGATTAAAGTAGAAAGTGTAATGCTTCTTGCTTCCGCCATATCATCCAATGAAATTTTGCGATCAATATTCTGAATGATGTAAACTTTCAACACAGATTTATTCACAACGCTTTTCACAACAAGATCAACAGCACGTTCTATTTCATTTTCTTCAACATACTTTTTAATCAGATCAATAAAAGGAGTACCATACTTGGCAGCTTTACCTGTACCAACACCGGTAATGTTTTTCAATTCATCCATTGTTATCGGATATTGAATTGACATTTCTTCTAATGAAGGATCCTGGAAAATTACAAACGGAGGAAGATTTTTTTGCTTGGCAACTTTTTTACGCAGGTCTTTAAGCATGTTGTACAACTCAGGATCAGCGCCACCTGCACCGCCACCGCCTGCCGGTCCGCCTTCTATATCATCGTCATCTTCTTCACCATCAGCATACTCATGATCCTTTGTTACCATAAATGAATATGGTTTCTTTAAATATTCATGACCTTTTTCAGTCACTTTAAGCAATCCGTAATTATCTATGTCTTTAGAAAGAAAACCTGCAAGCAAAACCTGGCGTATAACTGCCATCCAGAATTTCTGATCCTGATCGGCACCGTCACCAAACACATCTAACAAATCGTGCCCGTGATCCTTAACAGCCTTTTCACCATGACCCAGCAATACATGAATGGTATGATCAGCATTGAATTTTTCTTTTATTGCAATTACTGTTTCAATCAAAGTACATACCTCATCCTGCGCTTCCATTTTTGTTTTAGGATGAAGGCAGTTATCGCAGCTTCCGCAATTTTCCTGCTCATACTCTTCACCAAAATAATGCAATAAAACTTTTCTGCGGCACACCGAAGTTTCTGCATAGCCTACTGTTTCATTGAGTAATTGCTTGCCAATTTCCTGCTCGGCAACGGGCTTGCCCTTCATAAATTTTTCTAACTTCTCAATGTCTTTGTACGAATAAAAAGTAAGACAACGGCCTTCGCGTCCGTCACGTCCGCCACGTCCTGTTTCCTGGTAGTAGCCTTCTAAAGATTTTGGAATATCGTGGTGAATTACAAAACGTACATCTGGTTTATCTATTCCCATACCGAATGCTATAGTCGCAACAATTACATCTGTGCGTTCCATCAAAAAGTCATCCTGTGTACGTGCGCGCACTGCGGCTTCTAATCCTGCATGGTAAGGCAGTGCCTTGATGCCATTTACATTTAAAGTTGATGCAACCTCTTCTGTTTTTTTACGACTGAGGCAATAAATAATTCCACTCTTACCGGTATGTTGTTTTATGTAGCGAATGATTTCTTTCAACACATCTTTTTTCTCACGCACTTCATAATATAAGTTAGGGCGATTAAATGATGCTTTAAATACTGTTGCATTTAAAATGTCAAGATTTTTCTGAATGTCCTGTTGCACTTTTGGTGTAGCAGTAGCAGTAAGTGCAATAACAGGTACTCGCTGAATTTCTTCCATTATAGGACGCAGCCTGCGGTACTCAGGACGAAAGTCATGACCCCACTCAGAGATACAATGGGCTTCGTCAATTGCGAAAAATGAAATGTTGATCTCTTTAAAAAATGCAACGTTCTCTTCTTTGTTAAGCGATTCAGGTGCAACGTATAGTAATTTGGTTTTACCTTCGGTGATATCTTTTTTAACTTTTGTGATCTCAGCTTTGCTTAATGAAGAATTTAAAAAGTGAGCCACACAATCATCGGTACTAAAACCTCTGATAGCATCCACCTGGTTTTTCATCAATGCAATAAGAGGTGAAACAATTATTGCTGTGCCGGGAGTCAATAAAGCCGGCAACTGGTAGCACATTGACTTACCACCACCCGTTGGCATAATTACAAAGGTATCGTTACCCGCCATGAGGTTGCGGATTACAGCCTCCTGCTCGCCTTTAAAATGGTCGAAGCCGAAATATTTATGAATTGAAACAAGCAGCTCATTGCTTTCATCTATTATCACATCATCGTCTTCATCATCATCACCCACCATTACTGCTTTAGGTTTTGGGCTTATTTTACTTACTGCTTTTCCGTTTGTTTTGTTTGCAGGCGCTTTCACAGTTGCTTTCTTTGCCATTATGTTGTTCAATTAAAATTAAAATTATTTTTGCAATCGTTTTTATTAAAGGGGACGCGAAAGTAATAGATTCCAAAAAAAAATCAACTCTAAAGTAAAATAATTTTGACACAAGAAAAAATAATTATTTCACTTGCACTGCAAACATTAGATATTGAAGCAGATGCAATAAGGAATCTGAAGCAATTTATTAACAAAAGCTTTGCGAAGTGCATAGATTTAATATACAAATCAAATGGCAGGGTCGTAATAACCGGAATTGGTAAGAGCGCCATCATCGCACAAAAGATTGTGGCCACTTTAAATTCCACAGGAACGCCATCAGTGTTTATGCACGCTGCCGATGCTATACATGGCGATTTAGGAATTATTCAAAAAGATGATGTGATTATTTGCATCTCAAATTCAGGCAACACACCCGAAATAAAATTGCTGGCACCACTTTTAAAAAATGGAGGCAATACACTTATTGCAATGACGGGAAATATTAATTCGTCATTAGCATTAAATGCTGATTTTATTTTAAACACTTCGGTTGAGAAAGAAGCGTGTCCGAATAATTTAGCGCCAACAAGCAGCACCACCGCGCAATTGGCAATGGGCGATGCCTTAGCTGTTTGTCTTTTAAAAGCGCGTGGTTTTACGGGAAAAGATTTT
>JBDTRM010000032.1:0-46065 GCA_039931675.1 Bacteroidia bacterium
TGCCTTACCGATATCATCCGTCAATCTTAGATAATAATTTACGAAAAGCTTTTGTCACTAAAAATGTTTCACTCGTATATCAAATCAAACCACGAAAGAAAGCGATTGTAATTATCAGCATCTGGGACAACAGGCGAAACCCTGCAAAATTGAAATTTTGATTTTTTTATGCGCTTACCGTCATGCTGAACTTGTTTCAGTATCTGCCGTAGCGGGAGGCCAAGGATTGCAAAGGGTTATGGTAGATGCTGATATTCATCAGCATGACGCGCCTCGTTTTAACAAGGTGCGGTGAGTTTCATCAGGAGGAAACTTTTTTATGATTAAAGCATATTATTTTGGTTACCGCTTTAAAATCCTATAATCTTAAAATCCAATAAATCATAGTTCAGACAATTTGTTTTATAAAAGTATGAAATCTGTGAAGGTGGATGATAATAATTGATGTAAGTTAAAGATGAAAATAAGGAGTGGGAATAGCGGACAAAAAACGAAAATCATAAAAATTAAACAGAAACAAAGGTTGCACTATTGAACAACTTTACTTTTCTTTGTAATGTTATGGAAAATCAAAAAGTAAGAACTGTATTTATTTATAAAGACTACTTCACATCCTTTTATAATATCCAAAAGCAAAAAATTAAAGACAAAATACTTTGGACATTCAGAGTTATTGAAAACATCCAACAGGTTCCTGAAGATTACCTTAAACATTTGGAAGGAAGGGATGGGCTTTATGAGATAAGAGTTCAATCAGGCGGCAATATATTTCGCATATTCTGCTTTTTTGACGAAGGCAAATTAGTTGTGTTGGCAAATGGATTTCAAAAGAAAACACAGAAAACGCCCAAACAGGAAATTGAAAAAGCATTAAAAATAAAACAGGAATATGAAACGGAACAGCGCAATAATAAATTCAAAAAATAAAATCATGAGCAAGAAAAGTAATTTGAAATCACTTGACCAATTTGTTGAAGAGCAATATGGAAAAAGAGGAACTCCAAAAAGAGAACGATTTGAAAAGGGCTATGAAGAATTCAGGTTGGGTGCATTATTGCAGGAAGCGCGACTTGAAAAGGGTTTAACGCAAGAGCAACTTGCAGTAAAAGTTGGAAAAACAAAATCGTACATTTCAAAAATTGAAAATAACGTTAAAGAAGTTCGCTTTTCAACACTGCAAAAAATTGTTGAGCTCGGTTTAGGCGGAAGCCTGCAACTGTCTATTAAACTTTAACCCCATGACGCGCTTCATTTTATAAAGGTAAGAAATCTGTGAAGGAGGATGATTATAATTGGAGTAGGTGTAAAACTTGTTTCTTTCAATTAACTTTGCAGAAAATTAAAGCAATGAATACTTCAGCAATTAAAAAAGAATTGAGCACATACATTCCGTTGCTTTCGGTTAAGCAACAAACTTTAGTGCTTGATGTTATCAAGAATATTCTAAATGTTGATGCAACTGAAAAACGCATCAGCATAAGCCAATACAACAAGGAAATTGACATTGCTCTTAAAGAAGTACGCGCTGGCAAAGGCATAAGTCACGATGAGGTATTAAACCAAAATAAGAAATGGATAGCAAAGAAGCAGCGATAGTCTGGCATAAAAATGCGAATAAAAATTTCAGAAAAATTATTGAGTACCTTTCAGAAGAATCTTTTTCGGCAGCGCAAATAGTGAGTAATGCTATTCTTGAAGAAATCGCAAAGCTTCCGTCAAATCCACGTTCAAAACCACCCGACCGATTGAAGAAAAATAACAATGGCAATTTTCGCGCTTTCCTGGTTTATAGTTATCGCATTTCGTATTTCACTCATGATACCATTATTTATATTTTAAGAATAAGACATACCAGCCAGGAACCCTTGGAGTATTGAAATTTTTCTTTTCCTCTCGTTTTATAAAAATAAGAAATCTGTGAAGGTGGATGATTATAATTGGTGTGTCCGCGTCACTGTCCTCCTGAACGAAGTGAAGGAACTTTCTTCATTGGTAGCAGGTACTTCAATTGAAGAAAGATGTTTCGTTTCACTCAACAGGACAGTTCAGTTAATGCATTGCCGCTTATCGTCATGCTGAATTTATTTCAGCATCTGCCGCAGCGGAAGACGAACGATTGCAAAACGTTATGGCAGATGCTGATATTCATCAGCATGACGCGCTTGGTTTTATAAAAGTAAGAAATCTGTGAAGGTGGATGATTATAATTGGAATAAGTATAAGATAAAAATAAGGAGTGGGAATAGCGGAACTCCTTATGAAAAATAAAAAGTGAATTTAGTTGGGAGTTGCCTCTCAAAGTTTTTTGTTGGAATCAGATTGCAAGACAAAAGCCTTATTTTGGTTTGGAATTTTTTTTTTGAAATCGCTTGCAAATTCTTTTTTATTTGTTACGTTTGAAATATATCAGATGCAAAAAAGCATATTTAGATGAACTTTACATTTAAAGGGCTGGAGGAGAAGATAATTTTGAAGTAATTGATTTGCAAATTTTAATACCAAACTAAATACGGATAATATAGATAGTCAAACAAAGAAAGGAATTGCGGCTGAAGCAGATAATCATTCAGCGATAGAATGCTCTTATTCTAAAATAATAATAAATCTTAAAAATAAATAAACAATGAAAATGGTATCAAAAGAAAATGGAGACATAGTATTTAATTTCTTAGCTAGATTAGAAGAAATAAATCAAGAATTAATTGAACTTAATTCACGTCCAGAAACTGAAGAATCGAAACACAAAAAACAGAGATTGAGAAATGAACGTTTTGAGATTGCAGATTTGTTAGAAAAATGAAAATAAAATCTTTACTATTAATTAGCTGGCACAGTTTTTTACTGAAATACATTTTGTAAAGTTTTTATTGTTTTTCTTGTCCATCAACAAATTCTTTAATCGAAATATTTCCGTTTGCATCATACCACTTCCAAAGTCCATCCTTTAAATCATTTTTAAAATCCCCTTCAGAAATTAGTTTCCTGTTTTTAGACGTTATCAGTTTTTGTATGTCAACGGAATCTCCGATAATTTCAAAATATTTAAAGTGGCCATGAGATGAACCGTTTAAGTAAGTTCCTTCCACCTCGATAGCAATCGTATCACCTTCTGAATTGATATCTTTTCTTATAAGTTTAAATGGACCATTCTCTTTGCCATTCTTATAGTTAGTAATTGAATTGCTTCTATAAGGCTCGAATGAATAGGATGTCCACACGCTATCTTTTTCCCCGTCCTTGTAGAAACCTTTAAGTCCAATCTGTCCCGTTTGTGGGAAATATATTTTTGCATATCCATTTTGCTTTCCGTTTTTCATTAAAATTTCTGTATTCAACAATCCATCTTCATTATATATGTATAAAGGTCCATCATACTTATCGTTTACTCTCATGTATTTGCCTTTGATAGTGCCATTTTCATGAAATTCTCTTGCAGGACCGTTTCGCACATTATTAACGTATTGGCATTCGCTTTCCAAATTTCCATTCTTATAATATGTCTTATAAAATCCATTGCATTTGCCATTTTTTTCTTCAAACATTGCTTTGATTAACCCGTTGTTATAATATGTTTTTTTTATCCCATTGATATTTGCTCCAGCAGTTACATTAAAAATATATGCATTATATGCCGTAGAATCATTATATTTTTTAATATAATTTTTTTCTGTTTCAACTATTATTGTAAAGTATGAATTTGAATACTCCGAATTCACGTGGTTATTTTCAAGTCTCGTTCCTACACTTTTGAGCTGATGCAATGGAAATGAATTTTTTAATTTTTTATATTCATCTATATTTCCCGTGAGATATTTAATATAAGCCTTCCCTTCATTATCAATTATTAAAAAAACCCATGCATACGCATTGTCGGTTTCCTTATTCTTTTTATAGGTCCATGTTATTTTACCGTAAGTTGAATCAGCAATTTCAGAATTGAAAAATTCAAATCCCTTTTTTATTAATGTATCATTCACCATTTCAAAATCAGAATGAGATGACAGATAAAAAAGGTCTTTAATAGTTAACTGAGCTAAGGTTAATTTTGAACTTGCAAGTATTACTATGACTAATATTAATTTTAGGTTTTTATGCATTGTAGGTTTTTTGAGTAATGTTTAAACAAAACAACTACTGATTTTAATTAAAAAGATTATTAATTTTTCAGTTTGCGAAAAGTAGGAAATTATATGCAGAATGGAATAGCACGAAAAACTTTACGGATGACAGATACATATCCGCATGGTTTTTACCCCCGACTGGAGCGGTTACCCCACAGCCACCGAACAAAGTGAAGGTGGCGAGGAGTATGAGCGTAAGGCGGGATTAGGTTCAAATTATTTTTATTGAATTAAGAATTTGGGAATAGACATAGTAAACAACTTAGGTTGTTAAACGTTACTTTTGCAAATTCTAAAATTTGGGAGGATTAAATGTCGGCAGCACATACGCCTGATGAGCAGGTAGAAATATACGGAGCACGGGTTCATAATTTAAAAAATATTGATGTTAGTTTTCCGCGTAATAAGCTGGTGGTTATTACGGGTTTGAGCGGGAGCGGAAAATCGTCATTGGCTTTTGATACGATTTATGCGGAAGGGCAGCGGAGGTATATGGAGAGTTTTTCGGCTTATGCGCGGCAGTTTTTGGGCAGCATGGAGCGCCCTGATGTGGACCAGATTTCGGGGCTTAGTCCTGTGATTTCGATAGAGCAGAAAACGACTAATCAAAACCCGCGTTCTACGGTGGGCACCATTACGGAGATTTATGATTTTATGCGGTTGTTGTTTGCGCGCGCTGGTGAGGCGTTCAGTTATGTGACGGGCGAAAAAATGGTGAAGCTGAATGATGAGCAGATTTTGAAATTGATTACGGAGCAGTTTGTGGATAAGCGCATTCACCTGCTGGCGCCTGTGGTGAAGGGTCGCAAGGGTCATTACCGCGAGCTGTTTGAGCAGTTGATGAGCTGGGGATTTTTGCGTGTGCGTATAGACGGGGAGTTTGAGGAGTTGCGCAAAGGTTTGCAAGCCGACCGTTATAAGATTCATGATATTGAGGTGGTGATTGATAAGCTTACGGTGAATGAACTTACGCGGCAACGCATTTATGATTCGGTGAAAACGGCTTTGAAAACGGGCAAGGGTTCGCTGATGATTTATGATGAGGAGTCGAAAAAAGTAAAACATTATTCGCAGCATTTGATGTGTCCTACTTCGGGCATTTCGTATGATGAGCCGCAGCCGAATACTTTTTCGTTTAACTCGCCTTATGGTGCATGCCCGCGTTGCAACGGGCTGGGGACGATTCCCGAAATTGACATCAATAGTGTTATTCCTGAAAAAAATAAATCACTACGCAACGGTGGAATTATTCCGCTGGGCGAGTATAAGGACAACTGGATTTTCAGCCAGGTGAAGGCGATTGCTAAGCGTCATGGTTTTTCTATTGATACTAAAATTCAGGATATACCTGAAGAGGCTATCAACATTATTTTGTTTGGCAGCGATGAGATGATAACTGTGGAGCGCGATTACGGAACGGGTTCTTCGCATACGTACACGTTAGCCTTTGAAGGCATCATCAATTTTCTTACGAGCCAGGCTACTGAAACTACTTCGGATAGTATGAAACGCTGGATTGATAGTTTCATGCAGCAGGTTAATTGTCCTGAATGTAAAGGTGCGCGGCTGAAAAAAGAATCGCTGCATTTTAAAGTTTCGGGAAAAAATATTTCGGAGTTATCGCAGCTCGACATCAACGATTTGAAAACTTGGTTTGATAATGTTGAAGAAAAATTAAACGACCGCCAGCAAACAATTGCTCACGAAGTGCTGAAGGAAATACGCAAGCGAATAAAATTTTTATTGGATGTTGGTTTGGATTACCTGACGCTTTTCAGAAGCTCTAAAAGCCTTAGTGGTGGCGAGAGTCAACGCATACGATTGGCAACACAAATTGGTTCGCAGTTGGTTGGTGTGATGTATATTTTGGATGAACCAAGCATCGGTTTGCATCAGCGAGATAACATGCGGCTGATAAATTCGTTGCGCGAATTGCGCGATAACGGCAACTCGGTAATTGTTGTGGAGCATGATAAAGAAACAATTGAAGCGGCTGATTATGTAATTGACATCGGACCAGGAGCAGGTGTGCATGGTGGAAAAATTGTTGCACAGGGAACGCCTGCCGAAGTGGAGGCAAGTGATTCGCTTACCGCGCAATATTTGAATGGTAAAAAAGAAATTGAAATTCGTGAACGCAGAAAAGGCAGTGGAAAATTTCTAACGTTAAAAGGTGCGCGTGGAAATAATTTAAAGAATGTGAATGCGCGTTTTCCGCTTGGTAAATTAATTGTGGTGAGCGGAGTGAGCGGCAGCGGAAAGTCAACATTAATTAATGAAACGTTGTACCCGATATTGAATCAATATTTCTTTCGCTCGATACAAAAACCTTTGCCATATAAAACGATTGACGGTTTGGAGTTGGTGGATAAAGTTATTGAAATTGACCAGTCGCCAATAGGTCGCACACCGCGCAGCAACCCTGCAACCTATACGGGAGTGTTTACTGATATAAGAAATTTGTTCAGTGAAATGACGGAAGCAAAAATTCGCGGTTATAAACCAGGCTGGTTTTCGTTCAACGTAAAAGGCGGACGTTGCGAAACTTGCAAAGGTGCAGGCATGCGCGTTATTGAAATGAACTTTTTGCCTGATGTTTATGTGCCTTGCGAAACCTGCAACGGCAAGCGTTACAATCGTGAAATATTAGATGTGCGCTATCGCGGAAAATCAATTAACGATGTGTTGAACATGAGCATTGAAAATGCCGTGGAGTTTTTTGAAAACATGCCGACCATTCTCCACAAAATAAAAACGATACAGGATGTAGGTTTGGGTTACATCACGTTAGGACAGCAATCAACAACTTTATCAGGTGGCGAAGCGCAACGTGTGAAACTTGCAACTGAACTTTCTAAAAAAGATACAGGTAATACATTTTATATTTTAGATGAACCCACCACAGGTTTGCATTTTGAAGATGTGAGAATATTATTAGATGTGCTTCAAAAGTTAGTTGACAAAGGCAACACCGTCCTAATCATCGAACACAACATGGATGTAATAAAAGTGGCCGACCATATTATTGACATCGGTCCTGAAGGAGGCGTGCGTGGCGGGAAGATTATTTGTGAGGGGACACCAGAAGAGGTTGCTGAAAATAAGGGGAGTATTACTGCGAGGTATTTGAAGAAAGTGCTTGAGGAGGGGAAGGGGAAGGGGAAAGTGAATGTTCAGAAGAAAAAGAAGTAAAAAAAATGTGAACGTAATCCTAACCACGAAGTGGTTGCCTGTGAATAACCACCGGTGTAACCGGTGGAGCACCAACGAACCAACAAACCACAACCACGAAGTGGTTTCCTGTGATGAGCATCGTGGGTTAGTGTCAATGAGAAAAGCTTTTGCTACCGTTATCACAGGCAACCCCGTTCGGGGTTGGTACTCACAGCATCTGATTCCACCGGTTCCACCGGTGGTTACTCACAGGCAACCCCATTCGGGGTTGTGCGCTGCTATATGCTCTTGCTTACAAGCATCAGGTGATTATATTTGTCGGAGTGTTTTCATCGAAGCATGAATAACCACGAAGTGGTTGCCTGTGAATAGCCACCGGTAAAACCGGTGGAACATTATCGGTGTAGCATAACCGTTGGAACATTATCGGTGAAACATTATCATATCGCACAACAACAAATCATCAAAACCCAAAAACCCATGAGCAGCTATCGTCAAATCTATTATCAAATTGTTTTCGGAACTAAATTTCGAAAACCAACTATTACAGAAGGACACTGCGAAGAGCTTTATAAATTTATATGGGGCGTTATCAAAAACAGAAATTGCAAGTTGTATCGCATCAATGGCATTGAAGACCACATTCATATTTTTTCTGATTTGCATCCTTCAATTGCATTAGCTGATTATGTGAAAGAAATTAAAACAGCCAGTAGTATATGGATGAAGGAAACTGATATGTTTCCTGATTTTGAAGGATGGCAGGATGGCTATGGAGCATTCACTTATTCAATCAGAGAAAAGGATAAGATTATAAATTATGTGAAAAAGCAAAAGCAACATCATAAGAAGGAAACTTTTTATGATGAGTTTAAGAGGTTACTAAATGAAAATGGAATTGAGTTTGATGAAAAATATTTGCTGTAGCTGTCGCCATAAAATCATTAAGTTCAATCAAGATTTTTTTTGTGAAGGATGAATAACCACGAAGTGGTTGCCTGTGAATAACCACCGGTGTAACCGGTGGAAAAAGCAGCAACAAACCAACAACTCACAACCACGAAGTGGTTGCCTGTGAATAACCACCGGTGTAACCGGTGGAAAACTGATGCAATAATTGACGAAAAAACACATTCGATAGTTATCACAGGAAACCCCGTTCGGGGTTAATGTTCACATTCGCGCATTCCACCGGCTATACCGGTGGTTATTCACAGGCAACCCCGTTCGGGGTTGTGTTCCTTGCTCATTGTAATCCACCGGTTACACCGGTGGTTATTCACAGGCAACCCCGTTGGGGTTGTTCATGCTTTTCAGTAAACTCTCACCCGCCAATTATCATAACAAACAAATTTCTTTTTCGGATTCCAGAGAAAAATTTTGATTTCATCCTGTGCATTTAATTTATCTATACTGAAAAGAAATTGAACTGTTGTCCATTTATTTTTTTCTTTCACTTGAGTGCTTACATCAAAATACTGCTGATAAGTCACAACGTTAGCATGACCTGCATATCCTGAAATTAAAACATCCTTCAAATCGTCTCGTGAACAAAAATCTCCTTCAAATAAAATGGTTTGACTTTTAGTTGTATCAAGTTTTGATACAGGTAAATTAAATGTAACACCGTATTCCGTTGATGAATCTGCATAAGCAGCATTTTGACCTGAATTTGCATTGTCTGAATTACAAAACATTTTATCAATCCGATTATTTGTATTCGACCAAAATGAAGATTGAATTGTGTCATCAAAATTAATTTGCGCATCAATCTCAGATTTCATTTTGTTTAACCCTAAAAATTCAAAGAGCGATGTTTCTTTTTCTATAGGATGATAATTGTATAGTGTAATTTTACCATTGCCATCAATTCTTGTTAAGTAATTTTTCAGTTCAGGAAGATTATTTAATACATCACTTAGTAAAAACTGGTTTTGAATTACAACATAATTGAATTTAAAATTTAATGCTTTCAGAATTTCCTCTTTGCTTGTTGTTATAACTGAATAGCCTTTCCTGTTCATCAGTATAAAAGGAATGTTTGGTGAATATGCATCAATAACCAAAATACGAGCGTCTGGCGCAACATTATTTTTCGAAAGAAACTCTTCAGCACCCGTAAAGTTATTAATGGTGGCTTGATAACGATCCCATGGACCACTGTCATTTCGCTTGGCTTGCACTTGTTTTGATTGATAAACGAAAAAAACAATAAACAATATCGTGGCAATTGGCACCAAAAATTTATTCACTTTAAAATTTATCATTGATAATAAAAACAAAAGCAACAGGATCACAACAGGAAAAAATGAATCGAGAAAATAGTAATCGTGTTCTTTGTATTGTCTTGACATCAGCAAAAAATAACAACAGACTCCAATTGCCACAATTAATATTTGCAGTGCCAATTGTTTTTGCAAAATGGTTAGCTGTAATTTTGATTTGAAAGCGGAAGCAACTCCCACTATCATTAAAATTAAAAGAAAGATATAATGTGCTTTAGTAAAGTATTGAAAGAACCACCGCACATAAACCGTTTTTAGAAGTTCTTTAAAGTCCAACCAATCTTTTGCAGGAAAAATGGAGGAAAGAAAAACGGAACCATAAACTTTTCTGAGATGAGCATTGTAAAAAAAGTATCCTGCAATCATTAAAAAAGAAACTGCAAAAGCGACAACTTCTTTCCGATTGATTTTCTTGTCTAAAATATAACTCAAAAATTGCTGACCAATCATTGCAATTAAAAAAATCGCAAATGGAGTTCTTCCCAAAGAAGCAAGAGTGAAAAAGAAAATACTCCGATAAAAATCCTTGATGCTATTTTCCTTCTTGTATTTGAAGAAAAAATAAAAAGCAATAAAACAGTTCGCAATTGAAGTAACAGACGGAATAAATCCATCCATGTAATAAGTATAAACTGGAGCAGTGAATGCAAAAGCAACAGTGATAAAATTTATTGCATCATTATTTTCACAAAAAAGTTTTGAAAGCTTGAAGAGAAAAAATAAACCGACCCAACTATAAAGCAATAAATACAGCCGAAAAATTATTGGTGCTTTACTTCCTGTTATTTTCATTAGTAATGAAACAACGTATTCATGAATAGGAAAATCAACGGCTGTAATGCCTTGTTCTGTCTGCAAAGGTTGCACAGCAGGAAATTGAACATTGAGATTATAAGTTTGGGGATGAAAAAAATCAAAGCCATTATTTAAAAACCCCAATGCCAGGGCATACCTGTCAGCCTGCGACCATGCATGTACATGCGATGGAAATTCAGTGATTGAATTCCTGAAAAAGATAATTGATAATGCAACAAGTAATAAAACGATTAAAGCTTTTTTCACAAGGGCGCCTGTCTTTAATAAAATAATGGCGTTTCAAATTAAAGTATAAATTCGCAACCCCAATTTGGTTTGGTGTTTAAACCTTAAACTTTTTTTAATGCTATCAGACGAAGAGAGAATCAGAAAAGCCTTTGCAGAAAAAAACTGGCAGGCCATTAAAACAGATAATACGTGGGCCGTTTTTAAAATCATGGCCGAGTTTGTTGAAGGCTTTGAAAAGATAGGTAAGCTGGGTCCTTGCGTTTCCATATTTGGTTCAGCCCGATTTAAGCCTGAACATCCATACTATACACTTGCCGAGGAAATTGCTTTTCAATTGACCACCCAGGGCTATGGAATTATTACGGGTGGCGGCCCCGGAATAATGGAAGCGGGAAATAAAGGTGCAAAAAAAGGCAAAGGAAAATCAGTTGGTTTAAAAATCAAACTCCCTTTTGAGGAATTTATAAACCCTTATGTTGACTCTGATAAAGAAATAAAATTCGATTACTTTTTTGTACGTAAAACCATGCTGATAAAATATTCGCAAGGATTTGTGGTAATGCCTGGCGGGTTTGGAACCATGGACGAATTATTTGAAGCATTAACGCTTATTCAGACAAAAAAAATCGGGAAATTTCCTATTGTTTTAGTTGGAACTGAATATTGGGGAGGCTTGATTGACTGGATAAAAAATCAAATGGTTGGCGCAGGAACAGTTTCAGCAGAAGATTTGAATTTGGTAACGCTTGTTGACACTGCGGCCGATGTTGTAACTACTATAAATAAATTTTACTCCCGCTATTTATTGAAACCTAACTTTTAGAAATTGTTTCTACAAATTAATTTTGTATTCATAGTTTGCCTTCTTGTTAACATCCTGTTCAATAATAAAATTTTTAATCCCAATTGAATTGATTTTGTTTGGATATTATTACCCGATAAATTTATTGTAACCACTATATTTTGAAGAGTCAGATTAAATATCATTCAAGTTTATATTAACCCTTTAACACTAAAACACCATGGGATTCATTAAAGAATTTAAAGAGTTTGCCATTAAAGGCAACCTGATTGACATTGCAGTAGGTTTTGTAATGGGTGCGGCATTTGGCAAGTTAACCACAGCTTTCATTGATGGAATGGTAATGCCGATTGTTGGTAACTTGTTAAGCGGAACTGATTTTAAAGAGATGCGCTATATTCTTAAAGCCGGTACGCCCGAAACAAAAGATGCATCGGGTGCAGTGGTTGCTGCAGTTAGCGAAGTTTCAGTTAAATACGGTGAATTTATCAACGTTACCATTGACTTTATAATAGTTGCTTTTGTGATGTTTATGGTGGTTAAAGCCATTAACAAAATGAAGAAACAAGAAGCAGAAGCTCCTGCAGGACCACCTGCACCAACAAAGGAAGAAGCATTGCTTACTGAAATTCGTGACCTCCTTAAAAAATAATTTTAAAAAAATTAGTCAATCATTAAGGATACAAAACAATTTGCGTCCTTATTTTCAATTAAATTAAACTCAAAATTTTTATGAAAAAAATCACACCATTATTAATTGCACTTGCATTTGCAACAATTCAAACCAATGCTCAAACCACAGCAACCGCTGATACATCCTGGAAAACAGGGGGCATAATAGGAATAACGTTTAACCAGGTAAGCCTTACCAACTGGGCTGCCGGTGGCGATAATTCAATTGCCCTCAACAGCATTTTTACCGGCTTTGCCAATTATAAAAAAGGTAAGTGGGGTTGGGACAACGGTTTAATTTTAGCTTATGGAATGGTTCAAATTGCAAAAGAAGATCTTCGTAAAAATGACGACAGAATTGAACTTGTTTCCAAACCCGGTTATGAGTTTAAGAAAAACTGGTGCATATCATACTTGTTTAATTTCCGCAGCCAGTTTAGTAAAGGCTATGATTATAATTTTGATCCGCGGGTGCTTACCTCTGATTTTCTGGCGCCCGCTTACATCATCAATTCATTAGGTATTGAATATAAGCCAAATGATAACTTTTATTTTTATGTTTCGCCTGTTACTCTGAAAACTACTTATATAAACGTTGGCAACGATGTAATTCCACACCTTTTATATGGCGTGGATTCGGATAAGACTGCCCGCAATGAATTTGGTTTCTATTTAAGCACGCGTTATAAAAAAGATATCATGACTAATGTTACCTTGTTTACTAAGCTTGATCTTTTCAGCAATTACTCTGAGAATCCGCAAAACGTTGATGTTAACTGCGAATTATTATTATCGCTTAAAGTAAATAAATTCATCACTGCCACTGTTGGTTTACAGGCAATATACGATGATGATACATTTGTTCCCAAAGGCAAAGATGATAATGGCGTGCCCGAATATGGAAAAGGGCTGCAGTTTAAAGAATCTATTGGTGTAGGATTGGCTTACAATTTTGGCAAAGCAGAATTAGAAAAGAAATAATTCATAAAAATATTTGGCAAGGCTCTGCAGTAATTCTGCGGGGCTTTTTTTGTTTAAAATAAGGCCCTTTTGTGGTTAACTATTTTTTCTACTTTCGTGCCCTCTTAAAAACAAAATATGGCAAAAGCTAATAAAGCAAACCCGAAAACAAATACTGCACACAGCAGCAATCCATTTGAAGAAATGATCAGACGCTTTGATGTGGCTGCAAAGATTCTCAATCTTGAACCGGATGTATATGATGTAATGAAATATCCAGCCAAAAACATTGAAGTAAATCTTCCTGTTATGATGGATAATGGAAAGATACAGGTGTTTAATGGGTACCGCGTAATTCACAGCACAGCGCTTGGTCCCTCTAAAGGCGGCATACGTTATAGTATGGATGTACACGAAGATGAAGTAAAAGCACTTGCAGCATGGATGACCTGGAAATGTGCTATTGCAGACATTCCTTATGGAGGTGCAAAGGGCGGCATCAAATGCGATCCTTACAAAATGAGTGTCGGAGAATTGGAACGACTAACGCGTGCTTATACTCAAGCAATGAGTGACATTTTTGGTGTTGATAAAGATATACCGGCACCTGATATGAATACAGGGCCAAGAGAAATGGCATGGATTGTTGATGAGTTTAGTAAGCTGAAAGGCGGCTTTACTCCGGGCATAGTAACCGGTAAGCCTTTGCACTTAGGTGGTTCATTGGGTCGTGTTGAAGCAACAGGTCGCGGGGTTACCACTTCAGCCATTTCAGCAATGGAAAAAATGAAACTCAATCCTAAAAAGTCAACATTGGCTGTGCAGGGCTTCGGTAATGTGGGAAGCATTACAGCTAAACTCATGGTGCAGCAAGGATTAAAACTTGTTGCCATTTCAGATCATACCGGGGGTTATTACAATGCAAAAGGAATTGATTTGCACAAGGCACTTGCTTATCGCGAAAGTAAAGGCGGGCATCTCGAAGGATTTAAAGGTTGTGATAAAATTACCAACGAAGATCTGCTTGAATTGAAAGTGGATGTGCTTGCACCATGCGCCTTGGAAAATCAGATTACCGGTGAAAATGCAAATCTTATCCGAGCCAAACTCATAGTCGAAGGTGCAAACGGACCTACAACATCGGCTGCTGATGAAATTCTGAATGAAAAAGGAATAATTGTTTTACCGGATATACTTGCAAACGGTGGTGGTGTAACTGTTTCTTATTTTGAATGGGTTCAAAACCGCACGGGCTATTATTACAGCGAAGATGAAATTAATAAGCGCGCTGATCGCTGGATGAACCAGGCCTTCAATAACTTGTGGGAAGTATCAGTAAAGCATAAAATATCAATGCGCATTGCCGCTTATGTTTATGCTATGAATAAAGTGGCCACTGCAATTAAGAGCAGGGGTACCTATTAAATATTATTTTATTCAGGATGCTTTGAAAACAGCATCCTGAATTTTTTTTTGTTACCACACTATTACCAATATCTTCCAATCATGACAATACATAAAGAAGGTTACCGGATATTACTTGTTACGTTTACAGTTTTAGCATTGGTCAATGTACTGGTATGCTATTTCTTTCCTGATAATGATGTTTTCAGGGCGTTAAGTTTCATTATTACCATTCCTTTATTTTTGCTCTTCCTGCAATTTTTTCGCTTGCCGCATCGCAGAATAAAAAGGAATGACAGCCTTGTGTTGTCGCCATGCGATGGCAAAGTAGTTGTGATAGAACAAACAGAAGAAACTGAATTTTTAAAAGATAAGAGAATACAAATCAGCATTTTTATGTCGCCATTAAATGTGCATGCTAACTGGTATCCGATAAGCGGAATAGTTAAATATACCAAGTACCATAAAGGAAAATATTTAGTGGCATGGGATCCTAAGGCATCTTTAGAAAATGAACGTACAACATTAGTAATTGAGAGAGAAAATCGTGTTGCAGTTTTGGTTCGCCAGGTTGCCGGAGCGGTTGCAAAGCGTATTATTTTTTATCCGCATGTGGGCGATATGGTTAAGCAGGGTGCTGAATTTGGCTTTATTAAATTTGGTTCACGTGTTGATGTTTTTTTACCGCTTAGTGCAAATGTAAAAGTGAAAATTGGAGATAAGACTGTTGGCGGCATTACCGAAATTGCAGCCATTGGGTAATTGCCTTTAATAATATACTAAAAACGAGATAAAATAGTCTATATATTTTATGTCAAAATTTTTTCAAAAACAAAAAACCTTAGTAGAAAATTACAAACTTTAATACAATCTTATTACCTTATTTTTACACAAAAGAAGGCACACAGAATTGAGATAAGGTAATAAGGTTTTTATATGATTGCCGTGTTTTCTACTAAGGTTTAAAATACAATTTAAGGTTAAAAGGAATGTGGCGATTTATCCCTTTCACAGTATAACTCAAATTTTAATGCAAAATCAAAAGTTAAACATTGCCTGATTGCAATTGATTAACTTCGTCATTAACTTTCACTTTTGTATTGACGATAATTTCGTTAAGACCCGCTACAATTTTCTTCCAATCGTAATTTGATTTTACAAATTCAAAAGCATTTTCGCGCAAAGTGTTTTGCAATGTTTCATTTTGTAAAAGACTCATAATATTTTTCACATAGTCTTCAGCACTGTCTGCTATTAAAACATGCTGCTCATGTTTTGCATGTATGGCATTGTTAGCCATGGTTGAAATTATGCAAGGTGTTTTCATAGCCATTGCCTGCAATATTTTATTCTGCATACCAATGCTGATGAGCATGGGTGCCAGCATAATTTTCGATTGATAAAAATATTCGCGTATATCATCAACCCACCCTGTAACTTCAATGTGCTGCGATTGCAGTTGTAAAATTTCTTTGGCAGGATTTGCTCCGGCTAACACCATCTTTACATCAGGCAATTGCTTACGCAGTAATGGTAAAACTTTAGTCGCAATAAAAATCACACTTTCAATATTAGGCGGATAATTCATATTCCCTGCAAAAAGCAGATCATATTTTTTTTCGCGCTGCTGCGGATAAAAAAAATCAAAGTCAACTCCGTTAGGTATCACATGTATCGCTTTATTATTCTTATGAGGAATATGTTCGAGGTCTTGCTGCGAAATGATAGTTTTATTTTCAAAGCAATCAAAAATATTTTCTTCGTATTGCAGCAATCGCTTATGTTCCATATTCACTAAGCTTTGCATAAACCAACCCGAAGTGTTTTTCATGCGTTCCATCCCGATGCTGAAAGTATCCATGTAATCTAATGTCTTAGGAATTTGGTTTTCGCGTTTTACATACTCACTCATTCTTATGAGATGACAAAAAATATGATCAGGCTGATGCTCCTTTATAATATCTTCAATTGCATGGCAAACCGTTTTGCGTAAAAAATATGCAATAGAAAAAGGAAGGTAACCCAGAAAATTTTTTGCGAGATTGATGTAGCTATTCAGCTTCGAAATTTTTTCCCAATAAATAAACTTACAATACGGTTTAAGTTTTAAAATCTGATCTTCGCTTACATCGCTGTCATTAACTGCGAATAAAATAATCTCATGATAAGCACTCAAATGTTTAATCAACTCAAAAGCCCTGAGCTTATCACCTTTTTCAAGCGGGTAAGGAAAACGGGATGTTAGGAAGAGGAGCTTCATATTGGGGATTGGATAATTGGGTAATTAATTTCGTCTGTAAAGAAAGACAAAAATAAAATCCTAAAATCCTGTAATCTTGCAAATCCTAGTTCAGACAATTTGGAATGACAAACGCATCAATTATTTTTCTCTGAACACAACGTATCAATAGCGAGTCACTTGGTTGCGAGAAAAAATGTCTGAAACCCGAAAAAGGTTTCTGACATTTACCCGGTAAACTCCCGATAATTCCTTTACTTAGAAAATATTTTTTCAATTTATGAAAGTCGCCATTACAGGTTCATCGGGTCATTTAGGAAGAGTTGTTGCTGATGAATTACTATTGAGAAACTATTCTGTGAATGCTCTGATGTATCAGGATAAATCTTTTTCAAATCGTGATGTTGAAATTGTGAATGGAGATTTGAATAATATTTCTTCTCTCAAAAATTTAGTTAAAGATTGTGAAACTGTAATTCATTGCGCAGGAAAAATTTCAATTAACAGCAATCGTGATAAATCAGTTTATGAAACGAATGTTGGAGGAACAAAAAATATTTTAGAAGCAGCTATTCAAAATGGTGTGCGAAAATTTATTCACATCAGTTCTATTCATGCATACAATCAATTCCCAAAATTTGATTTGCTCAATGAGGAAAGAAATTACTGCAGCAATAACGCTCCGCTTTACGACCAATCTAAACGTGATGCACAAAAATTAGTTTTGAATCATACAGGAAAAGGAATTGAAATAGTTGTTCTGAATCCCACCGCAATTATTGGCGCTCCTGATTATAAACCATCTCTGACAGGAAAAGCAATCATTGATATTTACAATAAAAAAATTCCTGCGCTGCTTAACGGAGGTTTTGATTTTTGTGATGTGCGCGATGTTGCAAATGGAATTGTAAATGCAATTGAACATGGAAGAAACGGAGAAAGTTATTTGCTCTCTGCCAAATGGCGTCACATTGAAGACGTTGCAAAAATTGTAATGAAGATAAAAGGTGAGAAGAACTATCTTCCCGTATTACCTGCATGGATGGGTTATGCGGG
Organism: Bacteroidia bacterium; assembly: GCA_039931675.1. Taxonomy (GTDB): domain Bacteria; phylum Bacteroidota; class Bacteroidia; order AKYH767-A; family OLB10; genus JAEUTH01. The sequence goes on from JBDTRM010000032.1 coordinate 17,758, forward strand.
ATTACCATTTGCAAATTTATATTCTTCAATAAAGAAATCAGCACCGCTTTTCACAACAGAGTCCATTGATGCATTAACAAAAGGAAACAGAAATATCAGCAGGGCAAAAGCCACTAAAGATTTAAATTATCATTGCAGACCGTTGGAAGAAACCATTGCAGATTTGATTATGTGGTTTAAGCAACAGCATTTTATTGAATAACGAAATGACTTACTCATTATACCAAACAATTATTTATTGCTGGATGGCTATTGGTCTTGCCACATTTATTTTGTTGCTGAAAGTTACAGCTCCTTATGGAAGACATACCAAAACATCGTGGGGGCCGCTTATCAGCAATAGATTAGGTTGGATGATAATGGAACTTCCTGTAATGATTGTGCTGATGTGTTTCGTTTTAACGAATATTGAAAATCAAAATGCAGTTACCTGGTTTTTAATTGCAGCGTTTATGTTTCACTACATTAACCGAACTTTTATTTTTCCTTTTCGGATTCGCACAAGCGGAAAGAAAATGCCTTTGGTTATTGTTGGCTCGGCAGTGTTTTTTAATCTCGTAAATGGTTTTTCATTGGGATATTATTTCGGTCACTTTGCACATTATGATTTGGATTGGTTTGTTGATTTAAAATTCATTTCAGGATTGATTATTTTTATTTCAGGAATAATTATCAATTGGAATGCAGATAATAAGTTAATTGCATTGCGCAAACCAAATGAAACAAGATATGTAATTCCGCAAGGTTGGTTGTTCTCTTACATCAGTTGCCCGAATTTATTCGGAGAAATAATTGAGTGGTTTGGCTTTGCATTGATGTGCTGGAATTTGCCCGCCCTTTCATTTTTTATCTGGACTTGTGCAAATTTGATTCCACGTGCACTATCGCATCATAAATGGTATAAGGAAAAATTTGCAGATTATCCGCAAAACAGGAAGGCAGTAATTCCATATCTGATTTGAAAAAAGTTAATTTGCAATATTATCAATAAATTTCAAGTGGAACGTCATTGCGAGGAACGAAGCAATCCCTTGAAGTTTACAACTGTTTAAATTCTGTATCGTTTTGCTATGATGAATCTACAAAACATAAACAGATTGCTTCGTTCCTCGCAATGACGGAAGCCCAACAGATTTATCCGTTCCTCGCAATGACGAGTAAGTAATAACTTAATAACCCAATAACAAATGACAATAGACTTACGCAGCGACACACTAACCAAACCTACACCTGCAATGCTTGAAGCAATGATGAATGCGCAAGTGGGTGATGATGTTTTTGAAGAAGACCCGACTGTAATTGCGCTTGAAAATAAACTGGCAGCAATGTTTGGCAAAGAAGCTGGAATATTCTGTCCCAGCGGAAGTATGACCAATCAAATAGCCATCCGCATCAGCACGCAACCGCAGGATGAAGTGATTTGCCATAAGCACTCGCATGTATATATGTATGAAGGCGGAGGCATGATGAGTAACTCACACGTAAGCGTAAAACTATTGGAAGGTGAACGCGGTTTGATTACTGCTGAAACGATTGAAGAAAATATTAATGCAGACAATGTTCACTTTGCACGCACTGCATTGGTGTGTCTTGAAAACACGATGAATAAAGGCGGAGGCAGTTGCTATGATTTGAAATCAATTGAAGCCATCAAACAGGTTTGCACAAAAAATAATCTGCGTTTGCATTTGGATGGTGCAAGAATTTTTAATGCAATAGTTGCCAAAGGATACACAGCAACAGAAGTCGGAAAATACTTTGATACGATTTCAGTTTGTCTGAGCAAAGGACTTGGCGCACCTGTTGGTTCAGTTTTATTGGGAACCAAAGCAGGAATAAAACACGCAAGGCGTGTGCGCAAATCATTTGGTGGCGGCATGAGACAGGTTGGTTTTCTTGCTGCAGCAGGAATTTTTGCGTTGACCCACAACATTGAAAGATTAAAAATTGACCACGACCGCGCACAACATATAGGGCAAGTGTTACAAAACCTGCAATCAGTAAAAGTGGTTTATCCTGTAGAAACTAACATCATTATTTTTGAAACAAAAATTACTGCCGATGAATATGTAAATCAACTATCAACTCACGGAATAAAAGCAGCCCCCTTCGGCAAGCATGCCATACGTATGGTTTTTCATTTAGATATTAATGATGAAATGATAAACAGGCTCGAGGAGATTTTGAAGAAGAGTTTTTAAATGGGGATTAATAAACTGCTCTTCATTAACGAAATTAAGCAAATGGGAATTAAAATTTATTAGCGTAAATGCTAATTCAGGACAAACAAAAAAATCCTACTAATCATTAACAGGTTTCCTCCTGAATGACGACTCACGGTGAACGTCATTCAGGCGGAACCTTGTTTAAGTTTACAACAAATCTTGATGGAAAGCAGTTTTTTTACTTTCGGAAAGTTCCTTCAACTTTCCGAAAGTTTACGACCCACCTTCGGCAAGTATGCCACACACATGGTTTTTCTTATGGATATAAATGATGAAATGATAAACAGGCTGGAGGAGACTTTGAAGAAGAATTTTTAAATACTGCTTGAAATTCTTATTAAAATCTAAACTAATTTGAAAAAAGTTAACTAACAACTCGTTTTTTAGGGGTCTGTTAATAAAAAAACATACTTTTTTCATTGCCACCCCCCAGAAAATTGATTGCTTTGCAAAATAATTCAAACTCCAAACAAAAAGCATGGCTATCATCAGATTCAAAGCGCTCGAAGCTGCAAGCTCGCGGTTACCACGAACGGTAACTGCCCCGTCAGAAAAAATTTCTGATTATTATGGAACAAATGTTTTTGGCAAATCCACCATGCAGAAAACATTATCAAAAGAAATTTACAACCACATGGTTGCTGCTATTGAAAGCGGTCACCAGATAGACCGCAAAACCGCAGAGCAGGTTGCTGCTGCCATGCGTACATGGGCAATGAGCAAAGGCTGCACGCATTACACGCATTGGTTTCAGCCATTAACAGGTTCAACTGCGGAGAAGCATGATTCGTTTTTTGATTTAAGCGATGGCTCGCCAATAGAAAGTTTTAGCAGCAGTGCATTGGTTCAGCAGGAACCTGATGCGTCAAGCTTTCCGAGTGGGGGCATTCGCAATACATTCGAAGCGCGCGGTTACACGGCATGGGATCCTACTTCTCCTGCTTTTATAATGGAGAGTGCTGCGGGTAAAACTTTATGTATTCCAACAGTGTTTGTTTCCTACACAGGTGAAACGTTAGATTACAAAGCGCCTTTATTAAAAGCGTTGCAGGCTCTTGATAAAGCTGCAGTGGACGTGTGCCAGTACTTCGATAAAAACGTAACCAAGGTTCATGCAACGTTGGGTATAGAGCAGGAATATTTTTTAATTGATACGGCATTGTTCCAGGCGCGCCCTGATTTGACCATGACAGGTCGCACGTTGTTAGGTCATGCCGCAGCTAAGGGACAGCAGTTGGAAGACCACTACTTCGGCAGCATTCCTTCGCGCGTATATGCGTTCATGGTAGAGTTTGAAATAGAAGCTTTCAAATTAGGTATTCCTTTAAAGACACGTCACAATGAAGTTGCGCCTAGCCAGTTTGAATGTGCGCCAGTTTTTGAAGAAATAAATCTTGCTGTTGATCATAACCAATTGCTGATGGACTTGATGGATAAGGTTGCGCGCAGGCATCACTTCAAGGTGTTGCTTCATGAAAAACCATATTCAGGAATTAACGGAAGCGGCAAGCACAATAACTGGAGCATGAGTACGAACACGGGAAAAAATTTATTGAGTCCGGGTTCAACACCAAAAAGTAATTTGCAATTCCTTTCATTTTTTGTCAATATAATTAAAGCAGTTCATGATCATGCTGATTTATTGCGTGCATCCATTGCTTCGGCAAGTAATGATCATCGGCTTGGCGCGAATGAAGCTCCGCCAGCAATCGTAAGTATTTTCCTCGGTCAGCAATTGACAAAGGTGTTGGATGATTTGGAGAAGAAAGTTCCTACCAAAGATAAAATGACGCCCGAGCAAAAGACAGAACTGAAATTAAACATCGGTAAGATTCCTGAAATTCTTTTGGATAACACCGACCGTAACCGTACATCACCTTTTGCATTTACAGGAAACAAATTTGAGTTTCGCGCTGTGGGTTCATCCGCAAATTCATCACATCCAATGATGGTGTTGAATACCATTGTTGCCAATCAATTGAAACTGTTTAAGAATGCAGTGGATGCTTTAATTGAAAAAGAAATGGGCAAGGATGAAGCAATATTTAAAGTGCTACGCGATTACATAGTTGCATCAAAGAAAATCCGTTTTGAAGGAAATGGTTATGGAGATGAATGGATGAAAGAGGCAAAGAAGCGCGGCTTGAGTAACATCACCACTACACCTCCTGCATTGGATGCATTGGTAAGTAAAAAGTCATTAGACTTGTTTGAACAAACAAACATCTTCACACATCGCGAAGCAGAAGCGCGTCATGAAATTTTATTGGAAGATTACACCAAGAAAATTCAAATTGAAAGCCGTGTGATTGGCGACCTTGCTTTGAATCACATCATCCCCACAGCATTAAAATATCAAACCATGTTAGTGGATAACGTGGAAGGACTTCATGCAGTTGGTTTGAAAGGCGTGTATTCAAAAACACAAATTGATTTGATTAAAGAAATCAGCACACGCATTACAAGCATCAAAGCAAATGTGGATGCAATGACAGAAGCACGCAAAAAAGCAAACGTGATAGAAGCCGCGCGAGCCAAAGCAGTTGCTTACTGCGATAAGGTAAAACCATTTATGGACTTGATCCGCGATGATGTTGATGAATTGGAGTTAATGGTTGATGATGAAGAATGGCCATTGCCAAAGTATAGGGAGATGGTTAATTTGAGGTAAGAGGTAGGTGTCATTCCGCTGAATAGCGGAATCTGCCAGGCTTCAAGTCAATAGCACTACAGATGCTGACCTTCGTCAGCATGACGCATATCAACCTCAATAGATTGTGAAAAATAAAAAATCCGCCAATCAATCAGGCGAATTTTTTATTTTTCACAGACTATAAGCAAGTGAGTTTTTCTTATTTTTTCATAAACTTTTTGTTCAATGAACCTGTAGATCCTTTCGCATTTACAAAATACACACCAGCGGGTAAATCACTAATATTAATGATGGCAGTCTGACTTTTGGCAACAACTGATTTAACTGATTTCCCATCTGCAGTGGTTATTGTTATATCTTCAAAAGATGGAGGTAAAGTAATTGTTATTTCATCGGCAGCCGGGTTAGGCACAATTGCAAAATCATTTTCATCAGATGCAATTTTCATCGGACCACTGATTGAATTGTAACTATCAGCAAATCCAATGGAGCCGCTTGCCTGGGGATTACTCACTTCCATCCATCCACTACCAAGAGCAACAAACTCAACGGGTGATACCTTATTGTTTGTTCTTACCCTTGTGAAATAAAATGAAGGGTCATATAAAAAACCGCCCCCTTCATCATAATCGGAGTATGCAAATGATCCGTTAGAAGAATTGAGTATATATGCCACACACCTTTCGAAATGCTGAAAGGTATTAACCGTATATTTGTTCTGACCTACAAGACAAACCTTTGACGAAGCAACTGAAGAAGTAGCGTCAATAGCAATATCATCAATATTTGTAGCATCTGTACCCGAAATCGCAATTGATTTGGCCCACAGTTTAGTGCCAGCGTTATTGTATTTTAAAACGCGATGTGTGGCATTGTAACCTGTTATATAAACGTCTTCGTTATAAACGTCCACATTCATTTTACCGAAACTAACATAGTTAGCAGCGCCTGAACCTACGCTGATTAATTTATTCCATTGCATTATTCCGCTTGAATTAAACTTAACAAGCAGACCTATATCGCTTGCTGATGCATTGTTAGTTACGCCACCAACATAAAAATTATCATTCACACATTTAATCTGCTTTCCTTCGTCATTATAATTTCCGTTAACCTTATTGAATTTGGCAGTCCACTTTAATGATAATGTGGAATCATAGCGCTGCACAAATAATTGACCTGAATTAGATGAGCTTCCCACACTTCCTGTAATTGCATAACCGTCAGGTATTACTCCGCCATCATTAACTGTTGCACCTTCATACAACTGGTAACTCAACCACGTACCGTTACTTTGAGCGTATCGTAATACAGCTGCGCCATCCCCGGTATTACCTGTTACATAAACATTTTTAGAACCAACGCCAATGGTTACCGGGTTCAAGCCGTAGAACCGCTTTTCCCACTGATAAATTAAGCTGGAGTTTAATTTTATTAAAATCATATAGCCATGCGAATTAGCCAACACATAAACATTTGATGAGTTGTCAGTTCTTAACTGGACGGGATAATCCTCTTCCTCAAGATTATCAAAATCGTAATCATAAGAAGCAGTAACATTACCGCTGCTGTTCAGTTTATCAACGTGAATGTTACCCTGTTTAAAGCAAAATCCGCTATAATTAACAAGGTTAATTCCAAGTGCATAAGTGTTCCCTGATGCATCGAACGCAGCGTCAACATAAGAATTAATGGCGCATTGCCCGTAACTTGCAACATTATGGTACTTCCATTTGGAACTTTGACTTGATGCGTTAGTGATTATTGCTAACGCTAAAATAATGCTGAGTTTAAAGTTTTTAAGTTTCATATTTATTTGGATTAAATGTTAATATGTGCTAAAGCTAATAATTTTGGCGTAAAGCGCAATTCAATCAGATGTTTTAATTAAGAGGATTCATTTTAGTTTTCTATCCGTGTGGGTTTTGTGTTACTTTGAAGTCTAAATATTAAACTTTGAATCCGTCAGCCGTTCGCGCCAAAAAACATCTTGGCCAGCATTTTTTAAATGATGAAAATATTGCGCAGCAAATTGTTGAGGCATTAGATTGCGGTGTTGCGTATGTCAACACGTTAGAGATTGGTCCCGGCATGGGAGTGCTCACAAAATATTTGGTCGCAGCAATGGTTGGCGGGGACGCCAAACACCGACAAGTCTCCCCTCTCCCCGTCCGAACCGGCACGGGCGGGCTTGGGAGAGTCCCGATAGCTATCGGGAGGGGTGAGGTCAGTGTGGTAGAAATTGATCGCGAATCAATCGCTTATCTTCAAAAAAATTTTCCTCAATTAAAAGATCGCATTATCAACAGAGATTTTTTGCAACTCAATCTTGCAGAACTTTTTTCGGAACCTGTTGCTATCATCGGCAACTTTCCATACAACATCTCAACACAAATACTTTTTAAGGTTTTAGAACATCGCGATTTGGTTCCGCTTGTGGTTGGCATGTTTCAGAAAGAAGTTGCTGTGCGTATTGCAGCGCCTCCAGGCAATAAAGATTATGGAATCATCAGTGTTTTCCTGCAGGCGTTTTATGATATTGAATATTTATTTACAGTAGAGCCGCATGTTTTTATTCCACCACCAAAAGTAAAATCGGGAGTTATTCGCCTGATCAGAAATAAAAATCAAAAACTAAAATGTGATGAAGTATTGTTTTGGAAAGTAGTAAAGACGGCCTTCAATCAACGCAGAAAAACATTACGCAATGCTTTGAAATCACTAACGCAAAAAACCGATTTGCCTTTTCTTGATTTGCGTGCCGAACGATTAAGCTGGCAGGATTTTGAAGCGTTGACGTTGCGGATTGAACAAAAAAATGATGAATGATGAATGATGAATATCGAATGTTGAAGTGATGCGGCTTCAGATTAATGAACTTATAACTTTAAAGATTCTCTCCTTCATTATTCAAAATTCAAAATTCATTATTCAAAATTTAATCACTACCAATTGCTTCACTGCTGAATTCCCACTGTCATTACTGATTTTGCAATAATAAACTCCCGGTGTAAAATTTTTAAGGTTTATGGTACAGTTAGTTTTTGCATTCTCTAATGTTTGTGAGTAAACCTGTTGACCCAAAGCATTTGAAATGCTCAGTTGATATTTACCAGTTGCAGGAATTGAATAACTGATGCTTGCTGTTGTGTTTGCTGGATTGGGATAAACCGAACTCATAAAAACTGGGGATTGATTTTCATTAATGCCCACATTATTATTAAGCGCCCAAACTGTGAGGTCATCAAAATAAAAACCATCCAATTCAGAACCACCATCGCTTACAAGAACGAATTGAAGCAAAATAGTTGAACCGATGTAATCATCTAAGCTAACTTCTTCCATAACCCAATTAGTCCTGTGTCCATCATAAAGAGGCATTCCGGGGTCCTGTGCCGCAGTGCCGGGGTGTGTGTATTTACCACAAAGTGGTGTCCATGTACTTCCTCCATCATCGGAAGCTGCAAGTTCTACATAATCATAATTGGGTTCAATGGCCCACTTTGCATAAAAACTTAAGCCAGCCTTAACAACAGATGTAAGATCAATAGTTGTTGCTGATAACAATGGATTGTAATCGAATGGCTGATAATCACCGAATGGAGAATCGGTAATGGATGAGGGTGGTGAATAAAATGTACTTGTTGTGGTTCCCCATTGTGTGCCTGCATCCCAGTTATTCATATTGCTTCCATTGTCAGCAACTAAAATAACAGGTAGTCCAAAAAGTTTCGTAATCGTATCATGCACCTGGTAGGAACCATTATCCAATGTAACCAAAAATTTAAGTTCAGTTCCGTTAACCTGCAATCCCGTTAAAGCAAACGAAATAGAGTCGCTAACTACCTGCATATAGTTAAGATTGCTGAATGTTTTTGAACCACCAACTGAACTGATAACCGGGGATAGCGGAGTAACACTTACGGTATAGGTAGCCGCTGTATCCAAACCCAACTGTTGTAAGTCAAATTGAATATAACTGTTAAGTGACGATACTAAATGAAGGGTTTTGTCATAGAGTTTAGCATACTTGCCTGCAGCAAGAGCCGCTGTAAAATCCATGTGAATGGCATCCTGAATAATGGGAATTATGTCCACCTGTGCCGGCCAGAAAGAGTAACCGCACTCAGGAGTAAAATCGTAAATTTTAGGCTTAGTGGTTTGCTCGCCATACAGCCAGTCAATTGATCCGCCATTGGCAATATAGTTAAGGGTTTGGTTGCAGGTGCCAAAATCATAGTGATTAAAGGCAGTGTAGTTTTCGGCCAACTGCACATAAGCTGCCGAATCGGGAGTATAAAAATCAGGAATGTAACTCCACGGATATAATATGTGATTGCCGTAAGTATGAAAATCCATTCCTGTTACAAATTGATGAGCGTTAATAAAATTTTTCACCATTTGTATTTCAGGTTCCGATGCAGGCGAAGGTCCCCTGTAAACATCAGAACTTGTAGCCGGTGAAGATCCGAGATCATCGTAACCCCAGGCCTCATCATAGTTTCTGTTGAGATCAACACCATAAGTTCCATCTGAATTATCTCTGCGGTTTTTTCTCCAGTAGCCACCGCCACCGGGATTGGTTGATTCATTATACAAATAACCATCAGGATTTATGCAGGGTATAAAATACAATTCACGGTTATTTACAATTTCCTGAACCAATGGATCGGTTCCATAATTTTCTAAAAGGTACCATAAGTAATACATCAATTGTTGCATACTAAGCGGTTCGCGTGCATGATGCAATGCTGAGTAATATACCTGCGGTTCGGGTTCACTAACGTTTGGGTTATCCGAAACTTTTATATAATAAAGCATATTACCGTCCCATGTTAAGCCGGTATCTATCGGCTGCTTCACGGTTATTAAATTAGGATAGAGCAGCGCCATGCTGTCTAAATCAGAAAGCATTTCAGCGTAGGTGTAAAAGCCGCCCATGCTTCCATATTTAAAATGCGTTGGTACCGGATAAACAGGTGCATTGTTGTTATTGCAATTTACTATTGATTGTAATTTAGAAACTGTTTTGTTTTGATTTTGATCAAAGGCAGTTGCATCATCAATCAATATTTCATATTTCAAACCCGACTGTTGTATAATGGCATATTCATTCGAATTAAAATAAGAAGCAAACCAATAGCCGGCCTTCCTGTCACCATGATCCATGCACACTCCTTTTTTCAGAAGTTCATTCATCTGTTCCTGGTTGCCGTAAACTTTTATTTTTTTGTAAGATGATGTTTGCGCTTTCAATGTTGTTATACATAAGCTAATCGAAAACAAAATGGTTAAAATGTAAGTGAGTTTTTTCATTGCAATTGTTTTTATGAGTTAAAATAATGCTGAAAGATAATGTTGTTTTCTTTAAAATAAGCAGCAACCCAAACCATTTTAATTTCTCCGTGCTTCTCCGCGCCTCCGTGCGATTTTGTTTTACTTCAAACGTGAAATTTCAAACCCACAATCCGAAACCTATTTTTTTACATTTGCCTTCCGCAAAAATTAATATTAAAGGAATGTAGTTTTATGTCAGAAGTAACGCAACACACAGCCCGGCTGATTGAGCTATTGGAAAGTGGTGAATTTCAAAAAGTGAAAACTGCTGTTGATGATTATTCAGTGCATGAGTTAGTTGACGTAGTTCCGCTTTTAAAACCGGATGAACAGGTTCTTTTATTTCGCGCACTTGATCGCGAACCTGCTTACGAAACTTTTGAAAATTTAGAAGGAAATCTACAGGAAGAGTTGCTCGACTTGCTTCCTTACCGGCAACTCCAACTGATACTTAACGACATGTCGTCCGATAAGCGTACAGCTTTGTTGGAAGAATTGCCTGTGGATAAGCTTAACCGGCAGTTAAAGTTGCTCACCACTAAAGAGCGCGATGTTGCAATTTCGCTTCTCGGTTATCCTGAAAATTCAATCGGTCGTTTAATGACGCCTGATTATATTACCATTAAACCTGAATGGACGGTGCAACAAGTGCTTGATCACATTCGCGAAAATGGCGAGAATAAAGAAACGCTTGATGTACTTTATATTGTTGATGAACAGGGAAAATTGATTGACGATATACGTGTGCGTGATTTTTTAGTTGCTCCCGTTGATTCGCATGTAAGTGAATTAGCCGATGGAAAATTTGTCGCACTCCACGTGACCGATGATGAGGAAAAGACTGTAAATGTTTTTAAGCAACACAATCGTGTGGCATTACCCGTGCTTGATGCAAAAGGAGTTTTACTTGGAATTATTACGATTGATGATGTGTTGCAATTGGCAGAAGAAGAGCAAACGGAAGACTTTCAAAAAGTAGGTGCGGTAGAAGCATTAGACGAACCGTACATGGAAACACCTTTATTAGAAATGGTGCGTAAACGCGCGGTGTGGTTGATCGTTCTTTTTGTGGGGGAGTTGTTCACAGCTTCTGCTATGGGATACTTTGAAGAGGAAATTGCAAAAGCAGTGGTGCTTGCATTGTTTATTCCGCTTATTGTTTCAAGTGGTGGTAACAGCGGTTCGCAGGCGTCAACATTGATTATACGTGCAATGGCATTGGGCGAAGTAACAATCACCGATTGGTGGAAAATTATCCGCAGGGAAATTTCTGCCGGACTGATTCTCGGTTTACTGTTAGCGTTAGTTGGCTTTGTACGCATTGCAATTTTTGCAATGTTCTCACATCAGTATGGTGAACATTGGAAACTTATCGGGCTTACTGTTTCTATCGCAATTGTTGGTGTTGTAACGTGGGGAACTATTATGGGTTCAATGCTTCCGTTAATTTTGAAAAGACTTGGTGCCGATCCTGCAACATCGTCAACACCATTTGTTGCGACACTTGTTGACGTAACAGGATTGGTGATTTATTTTTCAATTGCCGTGATCTTGTTGAAGGGAACGTTGCTTTAGTTTGAAGTTTAAGATTAAAAAAAAATCGCACGGAGGCACGGGGAAACACGGAGAAATTAAAATTGTTTGAGGTTTACGTCATTGCGATTCCGATAGTTATCGGAAGAACCAATCCGTTGTTGATTACAACAATACTCACTTTCGGAAAGTTCCTTCAACTTTCCGAAAGTTTAACGAAAGAAGAAAAAAATGAAAATACTTTTAATTGATACCATTCATCCAGTCTTTGCTGAAAAGCTTACTGCAAAAGGCTTTGAAGTAGTGGACGGAACAACCTGGACAAGAGAAAAAATTTTAGAACATATCAATGAATTTGTCGGAATAAGCATTCGCAGTCGTTTTAAAATTGATAAAAGTTTTTTAAAACAATCGAGCACTTTAAAATTTATAACGCGAGCAGGTGCAGGTATGGAAAACATTGATGTTGCTTTCGCAGAAACTAAAGGTATTGCCTGCATCAGCTCACCCGAAGGTAATCGTGATGCAGTTGGCGAACATGCTCTTGGCATGCTGTTAATGTTACTCAACAGGATAAAAATTGCTGATGCCGAAGTTCGCAATGGAATATGGAAGCGTGCTGAAAATCGCGGAACAGAAATTAAAAATAAATCCATCGGAATTATTGGTTTTGGAAATATGGGTTCAACGTTCGCAAAAAAACTACAGGGATTTGAAGCAAATATTTTAGCTTACGATCCATACCTTAAAATTGATGCTAAAAAATTTTCTTTTGTAAAACAGGTGGAGATGAATGAAATTTTTGATCAAACGGATATTCTCAGTTTGCACATTCCACTCAATGATGAAACTTTATTTTTAGTAAATGATGAATACATCAACCGCTTCAATAAAAATATTTACATCATCAATACAGCGCGTGGCAAAAATCTTCGCATCGCTGATTTGGTTAAGAATTTGAAATCAGGAAAAGTGTTGGGTGCATGTTTGGATGTTTTGGAATATGAAAGCACATCATTTGAAAACCTTGATGCAGCAAGTCTTCCTGATGATTATAAATATCTTACACAAAGTGAAAACGTGATTCTGACACCTCACATTGCGGGCTGGACTCATGAATCAAACTATAAATTGGCGGATGTGTTGGTAGAAAAAATTCTTCAACTAAAACTTATTTAAAATTAATTTTGTCAATCCAGGGTATTGTCAATTTGGGGTCTTGTCATCCTGAGCGAAGCGAAGGAACTTTCTCCAAAGTTAGTAAGTACTCTATGTGAAGAAAAAATTTTCTTCCGATTCATCGGAATGAACATGACGTCCAATAAATAAACTCAAAACACAAAAACTTTAAAACGATAAACAATCATGATCATTGAAAAATCCACCTTCGATTTTCTTAAAGCATTAAAGAAAAATAACGACCGTGAATGGTTCGCTAAAAACAAAGACAAGTATGAACTTGCTAAACAAAATTTTGAAGATTTTGTAACTGAGTTGATAAAACAATGTGCAAAATTTGATAAACGCATCGAAGGGCTTGATGTTAAAAAAAGTATTTTCAGAATTTATCGTGATGTGCGCTTTTCAAAAAATAAAGATCCGTATAAAAGCAACTTAAGCGCTGCCATAAGTATTGGTGGTCGCAAGGGCGAAGGCTTTGGTTTCTACGTACAGGTTGGTCCTGGCGTGTCATTTATGGGTGGCGGTGCATGGATGCCCGAGGGAGATAAATTGAAAAAAATCCGCCAGGAAATTGATTACAATATCCTTGATTTTAAAGATATTGTCAACGATAAAAAATTTAAAAAGTTCTATGGAGTCTTGATGCAGGATCACAAACTGGTGAACCCGCCAAAGGGTTACGATAAAACTCATCCCGAAATTGAATTACTTAAACTCAACAGTTTTGTTGCCGGAATTGAAATGGATGATGCAACAGTATTGGATAAAAACTTCCTAAAAAAATGCGTTGAAGGTTATAAGCTGCTTATGCCTTTTAATGATTTTCTGAATACAGCCATCGCATAATCACACCGATTTTATTTTTAAATAAGTAGGAAAAGCCGATGTAAGGCTTATTTTTGTTTTATTACTATATTAAAAACAGGATAAATTTGTACTCCCGATTGCTATCGGGATGAACCTTAAATTTCAATTTAAACCTTAGTAGAAATCAATGGCGAAATTCCAAAACCTCCCGACCAATCGGGAACCTTATTTTTCAGTAAAATGAGGTAATAAGGTCGTTATCAAGAGCAACATATTTCTACTAAGGTTTTTTATTCTCACCAGAATTTTCAGAACATTTAAAGTTACTTTTTTATTCCGTTTAGCTTGTAACTCAATGAAACAATTAGGCTGCATTTTATTTCTGTTATGTTTTAATTTTTCTGCTTTTGCAAAAAGATATGACAATCGCTTTTTTAGAAATGCCGATCAATTCTTCAGAAAGTATGCATGGGATGGAAAAGTGGATTACTTAAAGGTTTCAGAAAATGCGTGGCAGCTTGATGAATTAGTCAGACAAATTGCGCGATTCAAAATTGATGCAAGCAGAACAGAACGAACAAAAAGTTTTTACATCAATGCTTACAATGTTTTAGTGATTAAAAATGTTGTTGCGCATTATCCTGTTTCTTCTGTAAAAGAAGTGGATGGTTTTTTTGATAATGTTAAATTTAATGTTGCCGGAAAAAAATTATCGCTCAATCAAATTCAGTTTAACAAGTTGATGAAAATTGATAATGATGAACGTATTCTTTTCGCACTTTCAGCAGGAAGCACAGGCAATCCCAAAATTTATAACACTGCTTTATCTTATCGCCCTCAGTTGAATATTAACCTCGAAAATCGCGTCAAGTCCTTGGTTAATGACGACTTCTACATTCATGTAAATGATGAACAGCAAACAGTAACAGTTTCGCAATTATTCCTTTGGTATGCAAAAGAGATAACTGCAAACACAATTGATGAATTATCATTCATTAATAATTACAGGCAAAAAAAAATCCCGAAAGGCTATTCAATTCTTTATAATGATTTTGATTGGTCACTGAATGACTGGAATGAAAACACAGTACTTACTTATGCAGCAATTCAAAAAGTAAATTTAATACATCCCGTTGTTTTAAAAATTGATGAATCTGAAAAATTTAGTGTTTCATTTAAGGAGAATTTAGTCATGAGAGATTCAGAAATTATTTCAATTAACTATAAGAACTCACATAATTATTTTGATGAAGAATTGGGTTTCAGAAATGAATCGCGTTTTATGGAAAATAAAACTTATGAGCTGCGCATTACGGATAAATTTTATACGCAGCAGGATTTTTACAACAAACAAATGCTGCGGGTAACGAATGATCATCGTACTACTTATAACAGTTTTACAATGCAGGGCACCTATGCTTTTAGCAGAAAATTACAGGGTGGTTTATGGTATAATACCTACAAGTTATATAATGATTATTCATCAGGAACAACGACAGATTTCTTCAGCACATCGAATGATAAAAAATTTCAAGTGAGTGAGTTGCAGTTTTTTGGAAAATATAAATGGGGGGAGAAAAAATACCGTTTCAGCACGCTTGCTTATATTTCATTGCCTTTGGTAAATAAGCGTCCTAATGAAAAAATTGCTGTTAATAATAAATCTTATGATGTTAGTTTGCAAGGTTACTATGATCGTTATCCGGTAAGTTTTATGAGGATGATTTTGAGTGCTGAATTTAAATTACATTATAGCATTGCAAAAGAAAATACATCACTTGATTTTAATCCTTCGGGGCATTTCATTTTTACTTTGTACAGATCGAAATTTGTAAATTTTACTGCTGTAATGGATTTATTATTTAGTGTGAATAAAGATCAAACAAATCCATTTGTAACAATTGAAAGTTTAGTTGCCAATATCAACGTATTCTATAATCTTGATTTTAACCTGATGTATCAATATTATGCATTGGGAAAAAACACAGGTGCAGGCCATGCATTTAAGTTTGAATTGCGCTATGCGTTTCAATAATAGATATGTTTGGTTGGCGATGACGCAGAACTATGGATAAAAAGTGGTTGGCGGGGACGCACAACCACGGAAAAAAAATGAATCGCTACTTTATCATACACAAGCCTTACAACATGCTTTCGCAGTTTACACATGAAGTCAACAGGGAAAGTCTGAAAGACCTTTTTAATTTTCCACCTGATGTTTATCCGCTTGGCAGGTTAGATGCTGATAGTGAAGGGCTGTTGATTTTGACGAATGATAAAAAACTAAATCATCTTTTGTTGAATCCTTCTTTTCAACATAAACGCACTTACCTCACCCAGGTTGAGGGAGAAATAAATCCTGAAGCAATAAAACTTTTGGAAAAAGGTGTTACCATTTCAGTAAATGGTAAACGCTATCAAACACTTCCCGCAAAGGCGGAAATTGTAATGCAACCTGATTGGCTTGAAGAAAGAAATCCCCCCATCCGTTACCGGAAAAGTATTCCGACTTCATTTGTAACGCTTACTCTATATGAAGGTAAAAATCACCAGGTACGAAAAATGACTGCTGCGGTTGGTTTTCCTACTTTGAGGTTGATGCGAATTGCCATTGAGGATTTAAAGTTGGAAGGATTGAAGGCAGGGGAAGTGAAAGAAGTTCGAAGGGGCGAGTTATTAAAGGCACTTGGTATGAGCGTATGATTCACCTCACCCCCGGCCCCTCTCCAAAGGAGAGGGGAGCAGTCGCGGAACATTGATGTCGGGCAATTTATAGTCAATAAAAAAGAGGAAGTGCTGAATGCAAATCCTCTTTTTCTGTTTCTGTGAAAAAATTATTTCTAATAAAATCTTCCGCGATTATCTTTTACCTGGGCTTTTTCTTTCAATGCATTAAATGCTTCGTAATAACGGTTTTGATTTTGCGCCATCATGTTTTGTTTATTGGCTGTAAAATCTTTCATCTCAGCAGGTTTTGTTACCGTTTCAGCAGCTATAACAAATACACCTTGCTGACCTTTAATAGCTTTGCTCAGTTCGCCTTGTTTAAGGGTTACAATATTTCCAATCACTGCAGGTTCTACACCAAGGCCGGGCAAGTAAGTAGCGCCAAAGTTAATCCCCTGTGCAGGTGCTGCAGGCACTGCTAATTTAGCTGCCACTGCATCTATTGTTTTGTTAGCCAATGCAGCGTTAGCTTTTTCAATTAAAGTTTGCGCTTTCTTTTCGCGTTTAGCCGAAGCTGTAAGTTGGTCTTTTACATCTTCCATTGGTTTGTAACCTGCGGCAGTTATGTTCTTAACCAAAGCAACTACAAATTTATAATCAACACGAAATGCACGCGATACTTCACCGGGCTTGGCACCGTAAACCCACTTTACAATTTCGCGGCAATTGTTACCAATGCCACCTATTTGTTTGTCAATTTCTTTAATGTTATCAGCAGGGCGTGATGTTAAGCCTGCTTCTTTAGCGGCTTTATCAAATGTTTCGGCAGTTGAAGCCGAACTGTTTTTGCCTGAGAATTGATTTGCTTTCTGGTAAACTGCTTCAAAGGTTGCGTTACCAGGCTCTATCTTACGTTCGATAACACCAAGCTTCACTTTTAATTTACTGCCTGGCGAATGAGTCAACACCTGTATAATATGATAGCCGAAATTGGTTTCAACTACTCCTATTTCATTAGGTTTATTCTGGAAACAAAAATCATTGAATGGTTTTACCATCTGGTTTTCAGGAAACCATTCGTAAACACCGCCTTTGCTGGCCGAGCCTGGGTCCTTTGAAAACTGTTGTGCAAGCATCATCCAATCGCCCCCTTTTTTCAAAACTTCCATTATTGAATCAGCTTTAGCTTTTGCTATTTTAGGATCCTGGCCTTGCTCAGGAGTGATAAGAATGTGACGAGCCCGCACAGAATCGGGCAATGATTTTAAACCTAAAACTTTTGCAATTTTTACTGAACTGCCTTCCTCAAATGGACCGATTACAGTTCCCACGGGGCTTGAAAATGCAAGAGAATCAAGCATTGGCGAAAAGCTTCCTTTAGTTACATAAGTATCATTAAATTTAACATCGGAATTTATGTTGATAAAGTTTGAGTCGTTATTGGTGGTTTTAAAAGGCTCAACCAATTCAGAAATATATTTGTAAGTAGTTGAGCGGTCATCTGCCGATGGCAATACGTCAAACGTTACAAAATTTATTGCGGCTGAGTTTTCAGGTTGTTTGAATTCCCATTTATGCGATTCGTAATAATTTTTCAGGTCTGATTCATCAACAGTAACTGAACTGTCGCTGATGGTATTGTAATTAAGATTTACAAACTTGATATTATAGTTGGTGCCTTTGTTTTCATAGTCAGCTTTGGCTTCGGCTGTTGTAACATAAATTCCTTTTTGAATCAAGTCATTATATTTGGAGAGTAAGCGCTCTTTGCGAATTCCATCTTCAAAATTAACCCACTGTGTTTTAGCTTTTGCAATTTCAGGAGTGGTTGGATTTTCAATCTGCTTTAAATACTGAGTGACACGTATCGGGTCAAACTTGCCGGTTGCAGGATTGATAAAAGATTTTTCACCACTGATAGATGGATGCAAAAACTTGCCAAACACCATATCATTTACTTCTTCATCGGTAATAG
The DNA here is from genome assembly GCA_039931675.1 of Bacteroidia bacterium. Taxonomy (GTDB): domain Bacteria; phylum Bacteroidota; class Bacteroidia; order AKYH767-A; family OLB10; genus JAEUTH01. Next base: position 36,137 of record JBDTRM010000032.1, read on the forward strand.
TGAGGCCTAATTTTTCAATCTGCTTGCCATAAATCTTATCGCTAAGCATTTGCTGCCACGCCTGGTTGCGCGCCTGGTCTTGCTGGTCATTGGTAAGATTTTCGACATTTTGTTGAATTTTAATAAGGTCTTCCATTTCTTTAACCTTACCATCAAATTCTTGCGGATTTATTTTTTCGCCTGATATAACAGCGAGGCTGTTATCGTTACCGCCACCAAGAAAACTGCGGTTAGTGGTTAAAAAATCACCGAGGATAAATGCTAATAAAGCGAATCCTACAAAAACTACAATCAGCACACCCATGCGGTTTCTGATACTTCCTATAATTGCCATTTCGTATTAGATAAAAGTTTACTTTTTTTTATGAGGGGTGCAAATATAGATAAGTGTTTCAGATAGGCAAATGGGGTAATTGAGGAAATTGGGGTAATTATTGGATTTGTTGATAGTTGAATTCCGGCATTAAACCTTCTTCCGTTTACACCCTCATTCCTGCCAAATAATAAGTAATAGAGTGCAAATAATCATTCATCATACCTGAGGCCTTAATACCAATGTATGTTTACATCATCAAATTGAAACAAACAGTTAAAAACTCAAATAAAATGAAAAATCAAAATAACAACCCTGCAAATTTAAACAACACTACCAATTCATTGAATTGGCTAAAAATAGAAGGCTACAAATCAAATAACAACCCGGCAAAAAGTTCAGGTTACACTGATTTAATGTGGCTTAAAGTTGACGGATACGAATACAACAATACTCAAAGCCCTTTCCAAAACGTGGAAAAAAGCTACAGTTCAGTTGATGTATTCTTCCGCACATTATTCTTATTATAGGATGCAACCACCTGTTGTTAATCTCGTAAGATTGATTCAGGAAAACAGAAAATCAGTCCCGTAAGATTGATTAAGATTAAAAAGTAATCAACCCCGTAAGGCTGGTCCAGAGTGAAATGAAGAAGTCAATCCCGTAAGATTGATTTAAGTAAAAAAGGAATCAACCCCGTAAGGTTGGTTCATGAAAGAGGAAAAAAAACCAGTCCCGTAAGACTTTGGTTTAAAGTGAAGAGAGTAAATCAATCCCGTAAGATTGATTAAGAAACGGAATTCAGCCCCGTAAGATTGATTAAGAAACGGAACTCAGCCCCGTAAGGCTGGTTCGGAGTAAAATAGAGAAATCAATCCCGTGAGATTGATTAAGAAAAAGGAGTCGTCTCGAAAGGGACGGCTTTTTTTGTTTTTGTAGCAGCATGATTTGAACAATAGCTGTCATCCTGCAAGGAACTTCTGTGTAAAGGAACGCATGTTTGTATTTGTTCAATTATTTGAATGAAACCGAATTTTTTTGAATCAAACAATTGTGTGTAATCAGAGAATTCGTTTTCAAATACAGAGGTTCCTTACAGGATGACATCTCCCGCATGCTGTCATCCGGCAAGGCACTTCTGTGAAAAGGCACCCATGTTTGGATTTGTCCCGATTTGGTCGGGATTGATATTTTGAAATCACATTTATTATGAAGACAAAAAATCGCACGGAGGCACGGAGAAGCACGGAGAAATTAATATGGTTTGAGATTTCGGATCAGGCAAAGTGCAGGAATACCTAATTGCCGAATCCCTAATCTATTCTTTATTCTTACTATCAATAATAATCGTTACAGGCCCGTCATTTACTAAAGCCACTTTCATATCAGCACCAAAAACTCCTGTTTGAATTTTTTTGTTCAATTCCTTTTCAAACTGCGTGATGCATTTTTTATAAAGCGGTATTGCAATTTCAGTTTTGGCTGCTTTGATGTAGGATGGACGATTGCCTTTTTTGGTTAATGCATGAAGCGTAAACTGGCTGATTAAAAGCACATCTCCATTAACCTGAAGGATGTCATAATTCATCACACCCTGTTCATCATCAAAAATGCGGAGGTGACAAATTTTGCTGCACAGCCAATTGATGTCATCATCATTATCAGTTTCCTCAATACCAATCAAAACCATTAAACCGTTTTGAATTGCACCGCTGATTTTATTGTCAATTGTGACTGAGGCTTGTGAGACCCGCTGTATGACTGCACGCATTACCTTGAAATTAGGAATTAAAAAATTAATTGTTGGATTTGAGTTTCTTGTCAAAAGCAGAAACAAATTCTTTAAAGTATGGGCAGTTTTTAGAAACTGTTTCCAAACTTAATTTTTCAAAAATTTCAGGACAATCTGATTCGCGATACTTCTTTTGATTGTTGCGTGTATTATACGCAAGAAATTCCTTTGGTTCTTTTTGCTTGGTTGGGTCGCCCTTAAATCTTATTGAAGATTTGTAAAGCCTGTTGAAGGTTTCGATGTCAGCTAAAATGAGTGCCTCCAACTCCCAGATATTTAGAAGTAAAATGCCTTTATTATTTGCAGCTTTGTCTAATTGATAAAACCAATTTTGTTTTTCAGCCACCTTTTGTTTTTCAGTTGCAAATCCATCGAGGTCTCTTATGTAAATTATGAATTTGCATTTGGCATCTTTGAATTGAAATTGCATAATTCTTATAGCTTTGGGATTATCCAATTGATACCCATAAGCATTTTTCAGTAATGTTTGAAATTGAACACTCTTGCCAAATTTTTTCAGCAACAATAATTTTACAGAAGTTGTATCATTCGGGTCTTCGCCCACCAAGCCGATTTTAATCATTGTTCCAAATCTGAATGCATCCAGTAATCGCTTAAAAAACCAACTTCATTCATATACTTTTTTGCTTTTGATTGTTGGGCTTTGGTAAGATGTTTTATTTGAGTTCCCTTTTTATCATCATAAGTTGTAAGTAAAATATTTGAAAGTTCATTTTCATTCAAACAATTTAAAGCCTGTGGCGAATGAGTAGAAATGATTATTTGCTTTTCATTTGCTTCTTCTTTTAAGAATTCCATTATCTGGTGGAATTGATGGGGATGGATTCCTAATTCTGGTTCCTCAACTAACGCAATACCATTTTCCATTGAGGAAATTTCAGATATTAAATAGAACAAACGTTTCGTACCATCAGATAAATAACTCCAAGGTATCCAGTTGGTATTTAATTTAAACTCAACTTTAAGATTTTCAATTGTAATTCTCTTGTCGTCTCTATAAATATTGATACTCTCACTAAACCGTATATCTTTAATTGGAGAGTGTTTTTTTAGTTTTGATTTTATTGAATCATTGAACTCTAAATGCGTTAAAAATTGTCTTTTGTTTATGGACGTTATCTTTTTAATATCGTCATAATCCTCTGAAACTTCAATGTCAAAAAATAAACTATCTATTAATTGAATTGAATAGGGTAAATTCCAATTGTAAACTCCATTTTCATTATTTGGAATTTTGATTGTGCCAGGAATTTCAAGGCAGGCTAGTTCGAAAGGCAAGCTGAATCCAATTAAAGTGGGATAGAAGTGCTCAATGCCCATTCTTTGAAATATTTTAGTTATAGGCCCGCTCCCAATTTTAATTCTTTTTTCACGAAATGTTATATCTATAATTTGATTTTTCTCATTATTCTGAAAAATCAATTTTTCTTCCAAATAGAGTTTTTCATTAACAAATATTTTCTCTTTATGAGATAAATCTACATGAGGTGTAAAATTCCTTCTTGATGTTTCCCATCTAAACTTTGCATTACTCGAATAAGTAAATTCAAGTTGTGCAGCTAAATAAGGAATACGTTCATCGGTGTTATAATTCATTGCATCAAACAAAAACTCTAAAAAATTTGATTTTCCGCTTGCGTTTTTTCCAATTAAAATATTCAAACCTTTTTCAAACTCAACATCAAGTTTTTCAATAGATTTAAAGCCTTCAAGCGTGACTTTTGTAAAACGAAGCGTGTCTTTCCTTTTCGGCATGATGCAACAAAAATAGTTTTAATACTTAGTTACCAAATTTTTAATTCTTAATTCCCTTTCACCTTCACTCACTTATAAATATCCTCATTATTCAATATGCTCAGATAATTGTAATACCTCGATGGATGTATTTTTCCTGCTTCTACAGCGGCTTTTACGGCACATTGCTTTTCGTTTACATGCAAACAGTTATTGAATTTACAATCATGAATCAACGCAAGCATCTCTACAAAATAATGTGATATTTCCTGTGGCACAAAATCAACTGTTCCCAATTCGCGGATGCCGGGTGTATCAATTATAAACCCGCCAAAAACTAATGGAAACATTTCTGCAAATGTAGTGGTGTGTTTTCCTTTATCGTGAGCATCAGAAATTTTTCCTGTGCGCAAAGTGAGTAATGGTTGCAACGCATTTATTAAAGCTGTTTTCCCGACTCCCGAATGACCTGAGAATAAATTCACTTTATCCTTCATCAAGGTTTTTAAAGCATCAATATTTTTGTTTTGCAAAGCAGAAACTTCAATGCACCTATATCCTAAAGGTTGATAAATATTCAGGTACTCATCTACAATTCTTCTTGCATCATTTTCAAACAAGTCCATTTTATTAAATACCAAAATGGTGTTGATGTGATAGGCTTCTGCAGTGGCAATACAGCGGTCAATAAAGCCTGTGGAGGTTTTTGGATAAAGGGGAGTAACAACTAAAAAAGAATTGTCAATATTGGCAGCGAGGATTTGTGTTTGTTTTGAAAGATTGGTTGACTTGCGTATGATGTAATTATAGCGTTCATGTATGTTGGTGATGATTGCTATACCAGCCTTTTCATCAAAATCAAAATCAACTTTATCGCCAACTGCAATGGGATTTGTGCTTTCAATTCCCTTTAAACGAAAAGTCCCTTTTATCCGACATTCATAAATCTTTAGCGAAGCATCCATTACGGTGTAAGTGCTGCCTACTGATTTGGTTACTGTGCCGGTCATTTTAATTTTGAATGATTGAGTTTTGAATGATTGAGTGGAGGAAGGTTGAATTCTGAATGACTGAATGATTGAGTAATTTATTCAATCATTCAAAACTCAATCATTCTACCTTTTTTCTATACAAACTTCTCTCCCTTATTCAACTTCACATCATTTACAAATTGCCTTATCTGTTGTTCGTCTTCTTTGCGGCATACTAACAAAACATTGTCTGATTCTACTACAATATAATCATCCAAACCTTGCAAAACCACAAGTTTATTTTTTGGCATTTGCACGATGCAGTTTTTGGTATCGTAAAGCATTACGTTTTTACCAACTACAGCATTTTTGTTTTCATCTTGCTTCATGTGCTCGTATAGCGAACCGTAAGTTCCCAAATCGCTCCAGCCAAATTCAGTTCCAAGAACATGAACATTCTTGGCTTTTTCCATCACACCAAAGTCTATAGAAACATTGGCGCAAAGCGGGTAAATCTTTTTAATATAATCGGCTTCATCATCGGTATTATAAACTGAGTTTCCTTCTTCAAACAATGCACTCATCTCTGGCAAATGTTCCTGTATCGCTTTAATAATTGATTTTACACTCCATATAAAAATGCCTGCATTCCATAAAAACTCTCCACTCTGCAAAAAGAATTTTGCCATTTCGAGATTCGGCTTTTCAGTGAAAGTTTTGACTTTGTAAATTTTATTCTCAGCAGGTTTTTTGTCATCCACAAATTGAATATAACCATAACCTGTATCCGGTCTTGAAGGTTGAATACCAAGGGTAAGCAGGCTATCATTTTTTGCAGTAAATTCAAAAGCACGCAAAATAGATTCTGTAAACCTGTCTTCGTTCGCAATAATGTGGTCGCTTGGCGCAACTATTATGTTGGCCTGGGGATTTAATTTCGCAATTTTAAAACTTGCATAAGCTATGCATGGCGCAGTGTTCTTGCGGGCAGGTTCGCATAATATCTGCGCATCGCTCAAAGCGGGCAATTGTTGTTTTACCTGTGCTGCATAAATTTCATTGGTAACCACATAAATATTTTCGGGAGCGCAAACTTTCACCACGCGGTCGAAGGTTTGTTGTATAAGCGTTCGGCCTGTGCCGAGTATATCAAGAAACTGTTTTGGATTTGCATTGCGGCTGAGTGGCCAAAAGCGACTGCCGATTCCGCCAGCCATTATCACACAATAATTGTTTGAATTCATTAAGGTTATTTTAATATTAAAAGAAAAATACGCTCATTGATTTTTTTTGAGAGGCGCAAAAGTAAATTTATTTGGCAATTAGGATTGAGTGCAATCGAAATTGTTACAGCCTCATCTTTTTTTATGAGATTTTTGGATTTTAAAAATGGTCAATCATATCTTTAAATGCAAAGAATAGGCTTCCATTGAAAAATCCTTTCATTTACAAATTCATTCTATCTGACAGATTCGACCCAATTTCAAAATTGTCATTCTTTAACACCTCAATAACAATTTCTAACTCATCATTCAGTTATCTATGCATTGCCAACTTTCACTCATTTATCTTTTATTATCATGTTGAAAAACAAAAAAGTAATTATAGCAGCAGTCCTGCTTATTGTAGCATTATCGGGATGGTATTTTTACAGCCGTGCATCGGCCAATGAAGGTGATGTATCCGTAATAGTTAAGAAAGGCGAATTCGAAATTGAGGTAGTAACATCGGGCGAATTGGAAGCCAAGACTTCAAAAGATATCGAGGGACCAACTGCCATGCGTTCACTTGGAATCTGGCAGGTAAAAATTGAAAACCTGGTGCCCGAAGGTTCTGCTGTTAAGAAGGGTGACTTTATTGCCGAGTTGGATAAAACTGAAATTGCCACTAAAATTAAAGATGCGCAAAGCGAGTTGGAAAAAACGCAATCGCAATATGAGCAGATTCGTTTGGATACCACGCTGACTTTGCGGCAGGCACGCGATGAATTAAATAACCTCAATTTTCAAGTGAAAGAAAAGCAAATCATTGTAGAGCAAAGCACTTACGAGCCGCCTGCAACCATTCGACAGGTAAATCTTGATATGGAAAAAACAAAAAAATCAATGGAGCAAACGGAGGCGAATTATTTAATAAAGCGCGCTCAGTCGGTTGCAAAAATGCAGGAGATAACAGCCTCGTTAAACCAAACAAAAAATAAATTGGACAACCTGATGAACCTGATGGCACAGTTCACAATTACAGCGCCCGAATCAGGAATGGTTATTTATGAGCGCGATTGGAACGGTAAGAAGAAAGTTGTAGGAGCCACCATTAGTGCATGGGAGCCAACCGTTGCAACGCTTCCCGATTTGAACACCATGATTAGTAAAACTTATGTGAATGAGGTTGACATACGTAAATTAAAAGTAGGGCAGATGGTTGATGTGAGTTTAGATGCTTTTCCTGAAAAGAAACTTACGGGCAAGGTTACGCAGGTTGCAAATGTTGGCGAGCAAATGCCTAAGTATGATTCAAAAGTTTTTGAAGTCATAGTTCAGGTTAACGAAAAGGACACAACATTGCGCCCCGCCATGACTACAAGCAACAAGATTATTGTTGGCAAGATGAAAAATGTTTTATCTGTTCCGCTCGATGCAGTGCATACTGCCGACTCATCAAGCTTTGTTTATATAAGAAGCGGAATGGGCGTAAGCAAAAAACAAATCAAAACAGGCGCGGCTAACGAAAACAGTATTATAGTAACCAATGGACTTACCGAAGGTGATGAAATATTTTTAAATATTCCCAAAGGCGCAGAAGATAAAGAAATGAAAACATTAGCTAAGAAATAAGGAAAGGTTGAGGGAAGAATGATTGAATCAATTTATTCGTTCAGTTTTTAACATTCAATCATTCAATCATTCAAAACTCCACCTTAATATACTTACATGAAAATCCTCACCGAACGTAAACTCCTCAATTTTCAATTGGCTTACGAAGCTATTTTTCAGAATAAATTCCGAAGCATGTTAACTGCTTTGGGAATTATTTTCGGAGTGGCCGCTGTTATTTCTATGCTTGCAATTGGCAACGGTGCCAAGCAGGAAATTTTAGAGCAGATAAAATTAGTTGGTGTAAATAACATCGTCATTAAACCTGCAACCGAGCAAAAGGAAGGACAGGTAAAAGACAATACTCAAGGCAAGAAAGAGCAGAAAAAATATTCCCCTGGCCTTACCCTAAAAGATGTGCAGAGCATACAGCAGGTGTTACCCAATGTGGCACGTGTAAGTCCTGAAATTGTAATGGAAACAAACTTTGTTCGCAACGGTATGAGCAGGTCGGGAAAGTTGGTTGGAGTGCAGCCGGCCTATTTTGAAGTTACAGGTTTCGATATTGCCGAAGGCGAAATGTTCAATAATCACAATCTCGTTTATGGCGACCAGGTATGCATTATCGGCAATAACGTTCGCACTAAATTTTTCAGCAGCGAAAATCCAGTGGGCAAATACATTAAGTGTGGCGGCAATTGGTTGAAGGTGGTAGGAGTGATGAGGATGAAAAATATTTCAGAAGGGAATATTAAAAACCTCGGCATACGCGATTACAATGCTGATATATACGCACCGCTTCAAACAATTTTAATCCGTTATAAAAACCGCAGCAAGATTACCGAGGCTGATATTAAAGGCGCAGGTGGAATGATGTTCGTTAACAGTGATGATGAGCAAAGCAATGAAGATAAAGATGACAACATTAACCAGATTGACCGCGTTGTGGTACAAGTTAACAATTCAGAAGAAATGGTTAGCTCTGCCGATGTTATCTCAAAACTATTGCTTCGCAGGCATTACGGAGTTACCGATTACGAAATCACTGTTCCTGAAGTGTTACTCAAACAACAACAACGCACCAAAGATATTTTCAATATTGTATTGGGAGTTATTGCAGGCATTTCACTTTTAGTAGGAGGCATCGGCATCATGAACATCATGCTTGCATCAGTTTTAGAACGTATAAAAGAAATAGGAATCCGTCTTTCAATGGGAGCTACAAAGGTTGACATTGTGCAGCAGTTTCTTTACGAAGCAGTGCTCATCAGCGTTTCAGGTGGCATCATCGGAATTGTGCTTGGTATTTCATTAAGTTTTATTATTGCCCATGTTGCCGAAATAAAAACTATCGTTTCATTATGGTCGGTAATACTTTCGTTCGGAGTAGCAGGAATTACAGGATTAGTATTCGGAATAACACCCGCCAAACGAGCCGCAGAATTAGACCCCATACAATCGCTACGCCATGAGTAAACACCACCAACCCTGAAAGGGTTGCCTGTGAATAACCACCGGTGTAGCCGGTGGAAAACAAACAAAATCATCCAATATGAATCACTCCATGCCAAAAGCCGTCCTTCTCCTTTTCCTATTAATAACAAAACTATCATCAGCCCAAAACACTGATACGCTAACCTTCACTTTAAACCAGGTAATCCAGCTTGCCAACGGACAATCGCCCGCTGCAAAAATCGCAAAGACCACACTTGACAATAAATACTGGCAATACCGAACCTATAAATCAAACTATCTTCCTCAATTAGGTTTGAACGGAACAGTGCCTGATTTTTATAAATCATACGCGCAGGTTACACAGCCCGATGGTTCGGTGGAATTTCGTAATCAATCATTTTCGACTTCCTCACTCAACTTAAATCTTTCCCAAAATATTGGCTATACAGGAGGACAGGTCTTCGCATCATCCTATTTCCAACGTCTTGATGAATTGACAGAACCTACCGATGTAAACTACCTTGCCAATCCTATTGTCATCGGCATTAGCCAACCCATTTTAAAATTTAATTCGTTAAAGTGGGACCAGCGCATACAGCCACTTTTATACGAAGAGTCAAAGCGTCAGTATAAAGAAGATTTGGAGCAGGTCTCAGTGCTTGCTTCCGAAAGGTTTTTCAGCTTATTGATTTCCGAAATCAGGATAAGAATTGAAACCGAGAATCTCTCGAATAACGATACGCTTTACCAGATTGCAAAAGGTCGCTACAACCTCGGCAAGATAGCAGAGAACGAATTGCTTCAAATGGAACTGAGCGTGATGAATGCCA